>JAYVVD010000166.1:0-19007 GCA_043787295.1 Ferruginibacter sp.
ATACATTACAAATTAAACTAAAACAAAAAATATGAAAAAAAACACAACAATTTGGCTGCTGCTCATAGCACTATGCAGCATTTTTGCAAGCTGCAAAAAAGAAACTACAAATCTTAAAGAAGAACAACTCCCTCCCGAAACTCAAACAGGAGCATTTACAATTGGATTTAAAGTTGATGGAATAATTTATTCTGCAAAAGGAAAAGGCGGATTATTGGCTGACCAACACATGTACTACAGTTATACAGCTGACTCATCATTTAACATCGGAGCAGGTAGTATTATAAATAAAAAATTTAGCATAGATATTAATTTTAAAGGTAATTCTTTGGGATATGTAAATATTCCTTATCCAGCTACTTTTTCTGATAATTCAAATGGAACAATCCCAGGAAGTTCAAATACATATTCTACTAATTCTATTAACACAGGTAACATAATAATAAAATATTTTAATGGTACATTTTATTCCGGAAATGCAGGTACTATTTTAGTGGGGACATTCGATTTTTACGCTGCAAATGCAAACGGTAAAGTAGTTCATATTACAGAAGGAAGATTTGACATTGGAAGATAATTATTTTTAAATCAAAACAAATTTATTATGAAATTTAAAATATTTACACTATTACTTTCAGTAATGGTAGGGGGTGTTTTTGCACCTGCAAAAGCACAAACAGAAATGGAAATTGATGCCAATAGTAAAACCTATAGCCAAATATTTGATAGCCTTAGTACAGGTCTAATACCAAGCCGTATACCCTATGGAATATTGTACGATAGGGTATATGGCTGGAGCGGTTTAGAAAATTGGCAAAGCGGCGATACTACATCAGTAAGGCGTTTATTTCAAACATGATACGACCTTGAACAATCCTATACAGATTCTCTGCTCGCCTTGGTAAATAACTCATCCAACAGCAACTTTTAAAACTTAAATAATTACCCCCGCCTTGCTGCTTGCCTCACGCAACAACCACTTTTTTAAACCTTAAATAATTCCTCTTTTTGATTACAAAACTACTTATCCCCACCACCAATTTATTGACTTATGTCAACAACTTTTTTTTAAAGCCATCATACATTACAAATTAAACTAAAACACAAAACATGAAAAAAAACACCACAATCTGGCTGCTGCTTATTGCGCTCAGCAGCATTTTTGCAAGCTGCAAAAAAGAAACTACAAACATTAAAGAAGAACAACTACCACCCGAAACACAAACAGGTGCATTTACTTTTGGCTGTAAAATAGATGGGATGATTTATACGGCTACAGGTAAAGGCGGGCTTTTAGCAGATGAAAAAGTAAATTATAGCTATTTTTCTTCAGATTCTACTTTTGATATTACTGCAAATGGTATAAAAGCCAAAAAGTTCAGTATTCATATAGTATTTAAATGTTTTAACATAAATACTTATTCGTCATTGGGCACCCCCCCTTTGAAGCTACTTTTTATGACGACTCAAATGGAACAATTTCAGGAAGTTCGAATACATATTTAACCAATGTTAATAACAGAGGTAGAGTATTAATCAAATATTTTAATGGAACTTTTTATCCTGGAAATTTTGGAACAATTGTATCAGGGATATTTGATTTTGATGCAATAAATGGGAATGGTAAAGTTATTCACGTCACCGAAGGTAGATTTGATATTGGTCGCTAATTATTTTTTCAACTAACAAAATCATTATGAAACTTAGATTATATACACTAATACTTATCCTGTTTATAGGCGGAACTTTGAACTTTGCAAAAGCCCAAACAGAAATCGAAATAAATGAGAATAGCAAAACCTATAGCCAATCGTTTGATAGCCTTAGTACAGGCCTTATACCTTCCCGCATCCCTTTTGGAATACTGTACGATAGAGTATATGGCTGGAGTGGTTTAGAAAATTGGCAAAGCGGCGACATCACATCCGTAAGCCGTTTGTTTCAAACTTGGTACGACCTTGAACAATCTTATATAGATTCTATACAAAGGCCAAATAACTAAGCTCTGCCTTGCAACCTGCCTCACTCAACAACCAACTTTTAAAATCTTAAATAAATACAGATTTTGATTACAAAACTACTTATCCCCACTCCCAATTTCTTGACTTATGTCAACAACTTTTTTTTAGAGCCATCATATATTACAAATTAAACTAAAACAAAAACCATGAAAAAGTACACCACAATTTGGCTGCTGCTTATTGCACTCAGTAGCATTTTTACAAGCTGCAAAAAAGAAACTACAAAAAATAAAGAAGAACAACTACCACCCGAAACACAAACTGGTGCTTTCACATTTGGTTGCAAAGTGGATGGAAAAATTTATACAGCTACAGGAAAAGGTGGTCTACTTAGTGATGAAAGTGTATGGTATGGATATTATTCAGACTCTTCAATTATTATTTCAATTAGTAGTGCAATTTCAAAATTTAATTTTAGAGCCAAATTTAAATATTTAGGTTATGTAGGACTTTACGAACTAAAAGAATTCCCATATGAAGGAATTTTTAACGATAATTCCAATGGGACAATACCTAGCACATCCAATACTTACGTAACAGATAATTTAAACATTGGAAAGATAAATCTTAAATATTTTACTCCAACAATTGGCAGTGCATTAGCAGGCACTTTTGACATTTATGCGAAAAATCAAAACGGTAAGATTATACATATTACTGAAGGTAGGTTTGACATAGGTTTTTAATCATTTAAAAAAATTCAAGATGAAAAATAAAATCATAGTACTATTATTTTTTGTAATAGCCTACGGGGCTGTTACCAAAGCAACTGCACAAACTGAAATTCAAGCTGGAACTAAAACTTATGCTGAAATGTTTGACAGCTTAAGTACAGGTCTCATAAGAAATAGAATACCTTATGGGGTTTTATATGATAGAGTGGCTGGGTGGAGTGGATTAGATAAATGGTCGTCAAATGATACTGCTACCATTAGTCAATTAAAACAAAGCTGGTACGATGCAGAGCAATCGGTATTAGATTCTGCAATTAGACCAAATATTTATTCAGCAATGAAAACTCTTTTAGATTCTAAAATAACAAAGTCTGAATTGCCAATTGTAGTAAGTAATTTTAGATTTGCTTACTTTGACAGCTTGAGCTACACCGATGGAAGACTAAGTGTAAATAATGGGATGCTTACAGACAATAATCTTGCTACACCCTACTTTACAAAGCAAATTAGTATTGCTTGTATAGGCTTAGAAGAAGTATTTAAGAATAGCAATTATATATTAAGTACCGACACAGCACTAATTTTTAATAACACATTACTTACTATTCAAAATATTTCTGTTCAAAATATAAGTACGGGTACACTTTACAATTTAGATATTAACCAAACTTTGCTAATTTCTTTTACACAGGTAGGGTTAAATGTTTTAAAATTTACAATAAATTATACTAATGGAAGTAGCGTTGTAAATAATCAAATAATAAATGTGTTAGAAAATAATTCTAATGGCATTCTTTACAGACCTTCTGGTCCACTTTGCAGACCTGTGCATGGCTTAGTAGAATCTACCATTCCATTTAAAGGCTATTTCGAGAATATTGCCACCACTAGTGCAGCAGATTATCATATTTATTATCATACAATAGACCCTAATCCTGCCAACAATTCTGATTGCGAAAGGGTATTAAGAAAGCCAATAATTATTATGGATGGTTTTGACCCTCAGGATGTAAATCCTTATCATATAATTTATGATAAATATCTAAGCTATAGCTTTCCAAAAATAAATCTTACTGATGAATTAAGACACAAAGGTTACGATGTAATAATTTTAAACTTCCCCAAACTAGGTAGCGAAATAAAAGATGAAAATGGTGCTGTAGTAAATACAATACCCACCAATGTAAAAATAAACGGTACCGCAACAACTGTAAATTTAGATAATAGAGATGGTGGTACAGATTACATAGAACGCAATGCATTTTTATTGGTAAAGCTTATACAGCAGGTAAATCAAACACTCACAAATAATGGCAGTGCAGAAAAACTTGTAATAGTAGGGCCAAGCATGGGTGGCCAGATAAGCAGATACGCCCTTGCGTATATGGAAAAACAACAGAGTTTAGGAGTAGCGGATATGAACCATAATACAAGGCTTTTTATAAGTTTTGATAGTCCAAACGATGGAGCTAACATTCCTTTAGCATTGGCGCAGAATTTAAATTTTTTTGGAAATTTTGCAGGCCAGCAGGAAGCTAAAGATAAATATGATGCAAGTTTGCATTCTGTTGCAGCACGTCAGTTATTAATTGAACAATTAGGTGGCTTAAATTCGGGTGCTCCCTTCCATCAAATATTTTATAACAATGTTCGTAATGGCGGGTTAGCAAACTCCGGCGGTTATCCAATAAATTTACGAAAAGTTGCCTTGCTTAACGGTAACGGTAATAGCATTAAAACCAATAACGAAGGTGACAAAATTTTTAATATTCATGGCGTATCATCAAGAATATTAGGTTTTATAGCTGATGATAATTTTATGCCCAACATTGGTTCATATTTACAAATTGCAAGAACGAGGTTAATAGATAAAAAACGTCTTACAATATATAATAGTTGGTACTCTGTTACTAATCAAAATACAAGAGGTAGTATGGATGTTATACAAGGCAGTACTTTTGATGCTAATAGGGAAGTTTATAACGGCTTTGTAAAATCGTTAAAAGGCGTTGGAATTGATCCTCCTAATATTTTAAGTCCGCTTAAACCTAATCACTGTTTTATTCCATCAGTAAGTGCCTTAGGTTTCAGAAATACCAATTTCAATTGGAATGATAATTTGATTAATAGAAATCTACTTTGTAACAGTGAAGTTTATTTTGACGGTTATTTCATTGCCAAAACGAATGAAGAGCATATTACACTTACAACAGAAAATGTAAACTGGCTCAGTCAGGAAATAGATAAAGGCCAGCCAAACTGCCCAACAATTTGCAGCTTCTCCGTAAATGGTCTTTATAATTTATGTGTAAACAGTACAAGCACTTATTCGTTAGATGTGCAGGTACCATCAGGCGCATCTACTATCTGGCAACCCTCTGATAGATATCAAATTATTGGTTCTACAAATAATTCAGTAACTATTTCGGGCACTTTAGATGGCCCTGCAATCATTAAAGCACGTATCATTAATCCCTGCGGTGCAGATGTATATATTACCAAAGATATTTACATAGGGTCACCGGCTTTTGGAGCCACTTATAAAAACGGTGTTACAGATGGTAATCCTGTTGCATTTTATATTCCTAGCCAAGGCAATAGTAACATAATCAATAATGTTTGTATAGGATATAACGGACCACCAAACGTATATATTGATGCACAACCTGGTGGCACTAATAATGTAACGTGGAGCGTTCCTAATGGCTATGCTACAACTGCTTTTAGTTTATATACGGGTTATGGCAACAGAGCTTATTTCGGTTGGAATTATGGGGGCAATAATCCCTCAGGTTATATTCAAGCCAATGTAAACAATGGCTGTGGATCTTTCAGCTACATTTTTGCTTTCAAGCAAATAAACTGTGGTACTTCAGGTGGTGACCCATGTTTGGCAGCTAAAGCAGTAAATTATTTTACGATTTCTCCAAACCCCGCCAATGACAACATTACAATAGGGATTGGAAATAGACTTCCTCCTCCTAAATGTAATAACCTTAAAGCATTAAATACTTCAAACGGAATTGTTTTTTCAAATGTGAATGTGTATAATAATTTAGGAACTTTAGTGAAAACATATAAAACAAAAAATGTAAAAAAAGCAACCATTCCACTTAGTAATCTGGTTGCAGGTTCTTATCAGGTTGAAATTATACAAGATGATTACATAGAAAAGCAACAAATAATTGTACAAAAATAAAATCACGAAAAAGGGTTGCGAATTGCAACCCTTTTATTTTTATTAAACAATTTGTAACTTTTCAGCCTTTTATGCAAAACCGATTAGCTACAAAAAAAACGACTTTGATATCGGTCTAATCTACTTCATCAATTTCATCCATGTACAGTTTAATACTATTAAGGCGCAGATTATAGGAGTTAAAAAGAACATCACAAATTTTACTGTAAAGGGATTGAAAAGCCTTCCAACAGAAAGTACTGAATTATTACAACCATTATTATTATTATTATTATTATTTTTATATTATCTCAGCAAACATTGAAAATTCCAAATCATTATATTTGCCAAATGGAAAATTTGCGTGCGTTAATAGAAGGTTACAAGGCAGAAATAAACAATGAGCATCCTGCTACTGCAGAAGAAAAAGAGGCGTTTCGTATAAAATACCTCGGCACAAAAGGTTTGGTGAAAACCATTATGGGCGAAATGAGGAATGTGGCTGTAGAAAATAAAAAAGAAGCCGGACAGCTATTAAATGAGTTTAAGGTTTTTACAGAAAATAAATTTACCTCTTTTACTGTTGAAGAAAATGACGAGGCTAAAAAAGCCCTGTCTGATATGGATCTTACATTACCAGGTACGCCTGCACCTTTGGGCACAAGGCATCCCATTAGTATTATAAAAAACAAAATCATTTCCATTTTTAATACACTAGGGTTTGCAGTAGCTGAAGGTCCTGAAATTGAAGATGATTTTCATAATTTTTCCGCACTCAATTTGCCTGAAAATCATCCTGCAAGAGATATGCAGGATACATTTTATATTTCTCAAAATCCTGACTGGTTATTACGCACACATACCAGCAGCGTGCAAATACGGGAAATGCAGAAAGGTAAACTACCGCTCCGCATTATTTGTCCGGGTCGTGTTTTTAGAAACGAAACCATCAGTGCAAGAGCACATTGCTTTTTTAACCAGGTAGAAGGTTTGTATATAGCAGAAAATGTATCTTTTGCTGATCTTAAGCAAACACTCTACTTTTTTGTAACGGAAATGTTTGGTGCAGATGTAAAGATCCGTTTTCGTCCTTCCTATTTTCCATTTACTGAGCCAAGTGCCGAAATGGATATTAGTTGTCTAATTTGTGGTGGAGAAGGTTGCAATGTCTGCAAAAAAACAGGCTGGGTAGAAATTTTAGGCTGTGGGATGGTTCACCCAAAGGTTTTGGAAAACTGTGGTATTAACAGCCATAAATATACAGGCTTTGCCTTTGGAATGGGTATTGAAAGGATTACTATGCTTTCTTACCAAATAAAAGATCTTCGCTTGTTCAGTGAAAATGATTTACGGTTTTTAAAACAATTTGAATCTGCGTAAATACATTAATTTTTATTACTTCAAAAAGCTTTTTTCAATAAGCAAATAGACTGCAATTGCGACTACTTTAATATGTCGATAGTACTTGGCATTAAAATTGAAAACAAAAGGATATACTTACATATAGGTATCTTTTAACTCATCACACCTAAATTAACTTCATGAAAAAATTAAGCTTAATAATAAGCACACTCCTGATTGTGTTTATTATTACTTCTTGTTCCACTTCAAAAGAGGCAAGAACTTTAAAGAAAACAGTTGTGGGCAATTGGCAAATAAAAAGCATTTCCACAGAAGGCATTACCGGTAAAATAAAAGCACAGGTCTTAGATGAAGCAGAATTTAACTGTTTTATTGGAAGCACCTGGAGATTTGATAAATACAATAATCTTGGGTTTTACGAAATAAGTAAAAACGGCGCACAATGTGTAGCCATTAAAAGAAATATCCGTTGGTCAATATTTGAAGAAGCAGGTGCACCAAAAATGCTTCAGTATAAGAGAGTAGATGCCAAATACAAAGATATGGATGAAGTAAAAGCAGGATTTCGGTTTACCATTTTACAACTTACTGATACCGGCATGCAGCTAAAAAGCGATGCCCCTTTTGAAGGAAAAACAGCATCATTTATTTATAATTTTGTAAGAATTTAATTTTAAAAAAATAACATGAAAAATATTATAATAAAAACATTTTATGGTATGATTGGCATATCAATATTGGCTGCGGGTTGCGATACTACGAGGAGAGCAAGTAACCAGAACAAAGGAGTTGCCATTGGCGCAGCTACAGGTGCTGTAATTGGCGGAGTAATTGGCAATAATGTGGGTAAGAATGGTAATACAGCGCTGGGCGCAATACTTGGCGCTGCAATAGGCGGTGCAGCCGGGGGAATAATTGGTAATAAAATGGATAAACAGGCTGAAAAAATTAAAACCGAAATACCGGGTGCCAAGGTGGAAAGAGTTGGAGAAGGGATCAATGTTACGTTTGATGAAAACAATCCCGATGGATCTAAAGCCGGCGTATATTTTGAAACTGCTAAATACAATATTAGCTCTAATTCAAAATTGGCCATTGATAAGCTGGTAAAAATATTTACAGAATACCCTGAAACAAATATTTTGGTAGAAGGGCATACTGATAATGTTGGTACAAATGCATATAACCAGACTCTTTCAGAAAAAAGAGCTATGGCAGTAGGCAATGCTTTAAAAGCTGCTGGTCTGGCTTCAAAAAGACTTACAGTAAAATGGTATGGCATGTCTCAGCCAAAAGGAAATAATGCAACAGCAGAAGGAAGAGCAGCTAACAGAAGAGTGGAATTTTCGATAACTGCCAATGATAAAATGAAGGCTGACGCTAAAGTAGAGGCAAAAAAACAGTAGTTATAATTATTAATATTTAAACCGCAGTGCCATTTAAAAGGTGCTGCGTTTTTATGTTTGCGAGAAGGTGAATTATTTAAGCTATAACCATTTTAAACTATCGTAAAAATAAAAAATCAACTAGTACCACAGTTTTTTATTTTTGTAAGATGATAGAAACAATTTGTGTAGCAGGCGGAGGTACAATGGGGAGTGGAATTGCTTTAGCAGCAGCTCAGAATAATTTTAAAACCATTTTATTTGATACGAATGAAATGGGCATTAAAAAAGCAAAACAAATCATCAATAAGAATCTGGATTTCTTGTTGAACAAAGAGAAAATATCCGCGCAGCAAAAAGAAAATATTTACAACAATATATTTTTTACAACCGATGTTAATGAGTGTATTGGCGATTTAATTATTGAGGCAATTATAGAAGATCTTCAAATAAAAGAAACGCTTTACAAGTCGCTTGCTATCATCAATCACCCAAAAACAATATTAGCCAGCAATACATCATCACTTTCAATAACAGCTATTCAAAAAAATATTGTGGAACCCGAAAGAATTTGCGGCATGCATTTTTTTAACCCTGCTCATGTAATGAAACTCGTAGAAGTTGTAGCAGGGAAAAAAACTTCGCAGGAAACTATTCAGGCGGTTTTCAATGTATGCATTGCTTTAAAAAAGCAACCGGTTATTTGTAAGGATGCACCCGGCTTTATTGTAAATCGTGTTGCAAGACACTTTTATTTAGAAGCTATGCACCTGGCTCATGAACAAAACGTACCTCTTGAAAACATCGATCAATTGATGGAAAATGCAGGCTTTAAAATGGGACCGTTTAAATTAATGGATCTTATTGGTTTGGATATAAACCTTGCCGTATCTCAATCCGTATACAAAGCCTTTAACAATAATCCCCGTTTTAAACCTTCGCCCATGCAGGAGGAGAAAGTTGCAGAAGGCAACCTTGGCAAAAAAACCGCGAAAGGTTTTTATGATTACACCAAAAATGCTGTGCAATGATTTTAGTAACAGGTGGTGCAGGTTTATTGGGAAATGAATTAATAAAAATGTTGCTGGACAATGGTGAAAAAGTGAGAGCTATTTACAACAACACGCCGCTTGTTGTAGACCCGCTTATAAACTTGGAAACAATTCAATGCGATATACTTGATGTGTATGCTCTAGAAGATGCCCTGCAAGATGTAACCGAAGTTTACCATTGTGCTGGCGTTGTTTCCTTCAACCCAAAAGATGAGAAAAAACTCTACAGTATAAATGTTGAAGGAACGGCTAATGTAGTAAATGCCGCCTTAAATGCCGGTATAAGAAAATTTTTACACGTTAGTTCTGTAGCAGCACTCGGCAGAATTCGTCCCGGCGAAATAATTAATGAAACAATGGTATGGACGGAAGAAACAAGCAACAGTAAATACGGTCACAGCAAATATCTTGGCGAAATGGAAGTATGGCGTGGCGTGGCAGAAGGATTAAATACCGTAATAATAAACCCATCAATTATTTTGGGTGCAGGCAACTGGAACGAAGGCTCTACAAAAATATTTAAATCGGTGTACGATGAATTTCCATGGTACGCAGAAGGCACTACAGGCTTCGTAGATGTAAAGGATGTGGCAGCAGTGATGATACAACTGATGGAAAGTGATATTACTTCAGAAAAGTTTATAGTGAGTGCAGAAAATATTTCTTACAAAGACATGTTTACGATGATGGCAAAAGCTTTTAATAAAAAACCCCCTTCAAAAAAAGTAACACCATTAATTGCATCACTCACATGGCGACTTAAAAATATTAAAAGCAAAATTACTGGAATAGCTCCTTTATTGACCAAAGAAACTGCAGACACAGCACTTACTAAAGTAGAATATGACAACAGGAAATTATTAAATTTACTGCCTACTTTTAAATATACTTCCATGTTGCAATCCGTAAATGAAATTTGCGGTTGCTTGGTAAAAAAATTGAAGACTTAAACTCAATTAAGTTAGCTAATGAGTTTTAAAGCAACTGGGAGATTTTTTTTATCTAATCTTCATCAAAAAAATTAACAGCACTTATTCATTTATTAAATTGATTTTAATTTGATTTGCAGATAAATGAAATAATATGAAGCTTTTGTTCTGCGTTTTTGTTTTGTGTATTTTGGGTAATATTTGTATTGCTCAAAATAATTTTACTATTTCGGGCAAAGTATTGAATGAAGCTACAGGCTCACCGATGGCGGCGGCATCTGTATTTGCACAGAACACAACAATTGGAACTGTTACTGATGAAAATGGGAATTTTAAATTATCTCTGCCGCAGGGAGGATATGATTTGGTAATTACATTTACCGGTTATAAAACAGAAAGCAGGCGGATAACTACTACAAATGCAGGCGAGGCAATAAATGTGAGTTTAAAAGAGAAAGAAAAAGAAATGGAGACTGTTTTAATAATATCTACCAACGAAGTAAAAGATGGACTTGAAAAATACGGGCAGTTTTTTAATGAAGAATTTATTGGTAACACAAACAACAGTAAAGTCTGTAATATTCAAAATGCCGAAGTGTTGCATTTCTTTTTTTCAAAGAAAAGAAACAGATTAAAAATAACTGCTACCGAACCCCTAATTATAAAAAACAATGCACTCGGTTACAACATGAAATATACGATCGATTCATTTACACACGAGTATAATTCCGGTACAAGTATTTATTCAGGTTCGCCATTGTATGAAGAAATGCAAGGAGACAGCACACAATTAATGATGTGGCAAGCCAATAGAAAAGCTGCTTATACTGGATCGTTGTTGCATTTTATGAGAAGTGTTTATCACAAAAATTTAAAGGAACAGCTATTTGAAATACAGTTTATTGTTCAGCAGAATGGAATTGAAAATGCCATTAAAATAAAAGATGCTTACGGTGCTATGAATTTTGAAAAAGATGACAGCACACAAACAGTAGAAATAATGCCTAACCAAAAAAATATGGGGGTTTTATTTATAGGAGAAAAGCCGGTGAATGTTTATACTTCAACTCACCCAACAGAACCCAAAGACTTTAAATTTTCCATACTTGGCTTTAAACCTTTTGAGAGTATTGTTATTGAAAAAAACGGTTATTTTTATGATCAAAACAATTTATCCATCAGTGGTTATTGGGCATGGGAAAAAGTAGCCGAACAATTGCCTTATGATTACAAAGTAGATTGAAAGAAATAGATATGAGATACAAAATTTAAGACACAAGATTTAAGAACTAAAACATGGAAGTTTTGTATCGATGTTTTAGAAAAATATTAAAGGTAGCACCTAAGATTTCTTCATTACTTTCTCCCACAACTGCGGTATTCTTTTTACCCAAATCATTTCTCTCTTAACTGCACTTGCTTCTTGTGCCGGTGCACCCCAATAAGTTTTGTTTCCTTCTAAATCGCCGCCTACACCAGTGCGGCCAAGCAGTACAGCATTTGCACCAATGGTAAGGGTTTTATTTATAATACATCCACCCCAAATCGTTACACCATCCTCAACAGTTACACAACCTGCTACCACAACATTTGCGGCAACCAAGCAGTTCCTGCCAAAAACAGTATCATGGCCTACATGAATAAGGTTATCAAAACGGGTACCTTTTCCAAGTCTGGTATCGTGCGTTACGCCTCTGTCAATGGTACAGTTGGCGCCAATTTCCACATCGTCTTCAATAATTACGGTTCCGCCACTAGGCATTTTTTTATACCATATTTCTCTTTCCTTTTTTGTATTGTAATAAAATGCATCGCTTCCAATTACTGTGCCCGCCTGTATTACAACATTATTGCCAATGGTACAATGATCCATAATTGTAACGTGTGGGTGAATAATGCAATTGCTACCGATCGTAACATTGTTCCCAATAAATGCTGTGGGGAAAATATATGTGCCTTCGCCAATTATAGCGCTATTGATTTCTTTTGCTGCTTTTGTAAACGGTCGGTAACGATCAATAATTTTGCAGTAGGCTTCAAAAGGATTTTCTGCTATGAGTAAAGCCTTGCCCATAGGCACTTTAACTTCTTTGTTAATAATAATAAAAGTCGCATTGCTGTTAATGCTTTTATCATAATATTTTGGATGGTCTACAAAAGCCAGATCACCTACTTCTACCCTGTTTAATTCATTAATACCTTTTGCATCACCACGGTTGTCGCCAATAATTGTTGCATTTATTAACCTTGCTATTTCTGCTATATTTACCGGCTTTGAAAAGTTCATTGATCGAATTTTATTTTAAAGGTATGGCCGTTTATTAATTTGAAACAACTTCGGCAAATTTTTGTGAAGCACTTATGCTATCAAAATTTGTTAAATATATAGTTGATTTTTGCAGAAGTTGTTTTCTATAAACTTCATCTTTGTAAATTAGTTGAAGTTGCAGTGCCAAACCATCAACAGATGCGACAGTGTAACATACAGCGGTCTTAAACAGCAAATTGTTAATTATGGTATCAGCCGCAATTACTGGAATATTATATTGAAGGGCTCTATAAACATTATCCCTACTTTTATAGTTACCAAAATAAATATAAGCAAAAGCAGCTGCAGTTAGGAGTGATAAGTTTTTGTCGGTTTCTTTTAAGAGTACAACTTCATCTCTATATTTATAATTTTTAAAATCAGGCAAGAGTTTTTCATCTATATCATTTTCAAAAAGCATTATCATTTTTACCGCTGTTTTTTGCCATTTCTTTAACTTAGAAAAAGATTTTAGCAGCGTAAGAATATGAGCTTTTGAAATTTCATCTACACGAAATAAATAAAAATCAAACCCTGTAGTATATTTCTCTCTTACCCCTTTAATATCCTTTAATGTAAAGAGGGAACTGCTTTCATTTAAACTAAAATTTAGCAGTTGTATTTTATCTTTAGTAGCAGGAAATTGGTTGCTTATATTTTCTCCTATAACATTATCAATTACAAAAACTGTTTGAGCAATTTCTACTCCGGTGCTTAACCTCTTTTTACAAAAACTGTTTCGTTCTTCAAACAAATCTTTATGCTCAATAAATAGAAATTGCTTTATTGATATACCAGAGGCAAGCATGCCTACATTGCTGAAAAATAAATTGATATTATATTTTAAAAGCAATTTTGGTAATTTGTAATTATACCAATAATATAAAAGTATGTTATTTGTTGGGCGGGGATAAATGTAAACCTGCACACAATTTTGAGGAAGATTATCTAATGGGGAATTTGTAAAGAAGATGACTTTAATAGCTGGCTGCAAAGAAGCAGTTTTTTTTAAAGCAAACAGCAGCAGACTTTCTTCAACATCTTTTCCCCAAATATGTGCACCTATAACCATTTTATAAAGGTAAAAGTAGAATAACAAGCAATGCTATTTATTTTAAAAAGAGCTTCTGTCTTAGGATTATTTCAGCACTTTTAGTTTTACCGTTTCTATTCGGGTATCGCTCATGCTTTGAATATTAAATTCGTAATTACCAATAATAATCTGTTCTTTGGCTTTAGGTATATCTGCATTGTGTTGCACTATAAAACCCGACAATGTTTCAGCCTTTTCATCCTCCGGAAACTCCAGTCCGTATTTTTCAGCAATAAAATCAAGTTCCATTCTGCCGCTGAATAAATATTCGTTATCGGTTAGTTGTTTATCAACAAATTCTTCCACATCATCGTATTCATCTTTTATTTCACCAAAAATTTCTTCCAGCAAATCTTCCATGGTTACAATACCGGCCGTACCACCAAACTCATCTATTACCCAAGCAATAGATTTTCTTTCCTTACTAAATTTTGCCATTAAATCTGTTGCACTCATTGTTTCGGGAACGGTTGGTATTGGCAACATTATTTCCTGCAAGGTTACAGGACTTTTAAAAAGATCTAACTGGTGAACGTAGCCGGTAATGTTATCAATATTTTTATCATAAATAACCAGTTTGCTTAACCTTGATTCTATAAAAATATTTTTAATTTCTGCAACTGAACTTTTGTTACTTACGCCTACAATTTCTTTGCGGGGAACAAGGCATTCTCTTATTTTTACATCACCTATAGATAATGCATTTTCAAAAAGTTCTTTATTTATATCAGATGATTCTTCTTCGTTGTGCATTTTGTTTTGTTGTAAATAATGCTCCAGATCAACCTTGCTGAATACTTCTTTTTTATCGTTAATTTTTACGTTGAAAATGTATTTTAATATCCATTCAGCAATGCTTACAAATACCGAAGCCACGGAAGAAAACATCGAATAAACAAACTGTACGATATAAGTAATAAACCCGTTGGAGAGAATGCTGTTGTTGCGTGCCCTAAACAAGGCCTTGCATAAAAATTCCACAAAAAGAATAATAACAGTTGAAACAACTGTTTCAAAAAAAAGTTTTATCAGATAAAAATATTTTGCAAAGGACGGTGTTAAACGCACTTCCAAACTATGCCACAATGGATAAAGTAATTCTCCTATGAGTAAGCCATAAATTACAAGTAAAATATTGACGAGCACCAACATTGTACCTATAAATTTTGCAGGATTTTCAGCATAATTTCCCCATATTTTTCCTGCATAACTGCCTTGCTTTTTGTTTAGCTCCAACGATAATTTATTGGCAGATACAAATGCTATTTCTATTCCTGCAAAAAAACCAATAAAGAGCAGAGAAACCAATATGGCTATCAATGCTGCGATAGATATTTCCATAACATAAAATTAGGTAATTGAATTTTATAGTTTTAAAAATTCGGTCACAATTTTTGCTGCTTCGTTGCAGGCAGTATTAAAATCTGCATTTACAACTGTTTTATCAAAATGTTCTTTAAAAGATAATTCATAAGACGCTTTGTTTACTCTTGCTGCCAGCGATTCTTCAGACTCTGTACCTCTGCCTTCCAGCCGCATTTTTAATTCATTTACGGAGGGTGGTTCTATAAATAAACTTAATGTGCCTTCATTAAATTGTTGTTGTACATGTATAGCACCTTTAACATCAATATCAAGAACTGGTATTTTACCTTCTTCCCAAATTCGCTGGAGTTCAGCTTTCAATGTTCCGTAATATTTCCCTTCATACACCATTTCCCATTCTACAAATTCGTTGTTTTGTATTTTGTATTTAAAATCCTCGCCACTAATAAAGTAATAATCTACACCGTTCTTTTCTGTTTCTCTTGCTTGCCTTGTTGCAGCTGAAACAGAAAATGTAAGTACAGGAAATTTCTCCATTAAATATTTTGTGATGGAAGTTTTTCCTGCTCCGGAAGGTGCGGTAATGATTAGGATTTTATTATTCATCAAATTCATAAGCAAAGAAAATGTAAATAGTTTTAAAAATCTTATGTTTTAATAAAATCTAATCTGCTAAAATTATTTCACATATTTTAGGTCTTTAAATAATCTAAACCTATAATTATGAGATTGATAAAATCTACACTATTTCTTTTTGCTTTATTTTTTTGTGAGCAACAGTTCATTTTCTCAAATTTTTGGCGGAGAATCTTCCAAACAGGTTTACAAATCACCTGACTTTAAAGAATCTATTGAAGCACATAAGACCGTAGCAATTTTGCCTTTTACAGCAAATATCACCTACAAGAAGAAACCTAAGGATTTTGATGCTTAGGCAATCAAAACAGACGAACAAAAACTTAGTGTAAATATGCAACAAGGTATGTACACCTACCTTTTAAGAAAGGACGGAAAATACTCTGTAACTTTTCAAGAAGTAGAGAGAACAAATATCCTGTTAAAAAAAGCAGCCATATATGATAAGCTTGCAGAAATTCTGCCCGACTCTATTGCTAAAATTTTAGGTGTAGATGCGATAATAAAGTGCACTTACGATCATGAGATTGTAGGAGGTAGTGAAGGAGGTGCAATTGCTAAAGCAATTTTGTTTGGTGGTGCGAGTAAAACAGGAAGTGGTGGTCTTACCATGCAAATATATGATGGCAAAAAAGGCAATTTACTTTGGAGATTTTATAAAGAAATGAATGAAAATATTACAAGTAACGCAAATACAATTATGGACAGAATGATGCGTAAAGTTTCTAGAAATTTTCCGTATTAAAAAAAATCCGGAACAATAAAAAACTCAAAGTTTAAATTCTTTAAGCTTTTTTATTATGATTAAATTAGACTGCATTTTCAGTAAAATATTATTATATTCTCACAATATCCGCTCCAAGCGCTCTCAACCTGCCATCAATATTTTCGTAACCTCTATCTATTTGTTCTATATTTTGAATGGTACTTTTGCCCGATGCGCTTAATGCTGCAATTAGCAAAGCTACACCTGCTCTAATATCAGGACTGCTCATAGTGATGCCTCGCAATTGCTTTTCTCTTTCTAAACCTATAACTACTGCTCGATGCGGGTCGCATAAAATAATCTGCGCTCCCATTTCAATTAATTTATCTGTAAAAAACAAACGACTCTCAAACATTTTTTGATGAATAAGCACACTGCCATGCGCTTGTATGGCGGTAACCAAAACGATGCTCAATAAATCTGGTGTAAAGCCAGGCCAAGGGTTATCGTAAATAGTCATAATACCACCATCTAAAAATTTATTTATTTCATATTTATCTTGTGCTGGTACGTGAATATCGTCACCAATAATATTTAATTCAATACCAAGTTGTCTGAATTTTTCAGGGATTATTCCAAGAGATGCTACTCCAGCATTTTTAATGGTAATAGCTCCCTGTGTCATGGCAGCAAGACCAATAAAACTACCAATCTCAATCATATCGGGCAACATAGTATGGGTTGTCCCGTTCAGTTTTTCAACACCGATTATTACAAGCATATTACTACCAACTCCTTGTATATTTGCGCCCATGCGAATGAGCATTTTGCAAAGCTGTTGTATGTAAGGCTCGCACGCTGCGTTGTAAATGGTGGTTATGCCATTTGCCAAAACCGCAGCCATTAAAATATTGGCTGTGCCGGTCACACTGGGTTCATCCAGCAACATGTAACAACCAATTAATTCATCTGCCCGCAGGGCGAAAAAACCTGTATTGCTGTTGTAAGAAAAATTAGCACCCAGTCTTTCAAAACCTATAATATGTGTATCGAGTCTGCGTCTGCCAATTTTATCCCCCCCAGGTTTTGGCAGGTATGCCTTTTTAAATCTTGCAAGTAATGGGCCAGCTAACATAACAGAACCTCTAAGCCTTCCGCTTTTTTTAAAATAATCTTCGCTTTGTAAATATTCCACATCTACGTCATCAGCCTGAAAGCGAAAACTGTTTGTCCCCGTTTGTTCAACCTTTACATTCATTTCTTTTAATAATTCTATTAAAAGATTTACATCAATAATATTTGGAACATTCTTTATTTCTATAGCCTCTGAAGTAAGTAATACCGCACTTAAAATTTGAAGCGCTTCGTTTTTTGCACCCTGCGGTGTTATTTCTCCATGTAATTTATTTCCTCCTCTTACTTCGAATATTGACATTAATTTTTTTTTAAAGAATCATATTTATATTTCTTGCAAAAATCAGGTATAAAAAAACCGGCAGAGTTTAAACTGCCGGCAGTATTTTATTTTAAATGACTTAAAATCTTTTTTTAAAATTTCTGTTGTTGCTATTGTTGGTACGTGGTTCTCTTCCCCCGCTTGCATCTCTGTTTCCACCACCAGCTTGTGGGTTATTTCTATTATTAGTTGGACCGTTGTTTCTGTTGTTATTGCTATTGTTATTATTAGATCTGTTATCCCTTGCACCAAAATTTTTTCGGTATTGGTTTCTTCCTGCTGGATACTCATCTCTTTCTATGCGGGCGGGCTGGTGTTTAACAAAAGGCCTTGTATTAAAAGCAAGCTCACCATCCGTCATATCACTTAACTCATTTTGTATGCTATCATCATGCACCAATTCTTTATGCCAATTGCTATAAGTAAGTTTCATGTAGTAAGCAATAGCATTTGCAAAGCCCTGCTTTTTATCGGGGTTTTCTTCTTTTAATGCTTTATCAATAATTACCTCGATATTTTTACCAAGATGGTTAAATTTTGGATATCTCCTTGGATATGGAAGTACCTCAGGTTTTGCTTTTAAAGTTTCTCTCGTTGGAATGGGGTATGGGCTTTCCACATCCAATGTAAAATCGCTTATTAAAAAAAGATGGTCCCATAATTTATGGCGGAAATCTTCCACATTTTTGAGATGAGGATTTAAGAATCCCATCAATTCTATTACTGCAAAAGCATTTTTTTGGCGTTCCTGTTTGTCTTCAAGAGTAAGTAAATACTCTACCATTTTTTGAATATGCCTACCGTATTCCTTCATTATAAGGTGGTTACGGGTAGTATTGTATTCCATGTTATCCACGTTCATCATATAGGCAAATATAGGT
>JAYVVD010000167.1:0-2379 GCA_043787295.1 Ferruginibacter sp.
TATTATTTGTATTGGAAAGTATTTTTATTTCCAGAATTCTGCAAAAAGATTTAAAAGCTGGTTCGTATCCCATTTACAGTAGATTTTATATTCGTAAATGGTTGGTAGACCAGATGAATTCTCTCTCATTAATTGTATTGCATCCCATCTTCGCAACCGTTTATGTAAGTGCTTATTTTAGAGCATTGGGTGCTAAAATAGGAAAGAACACAGAAATTTCTACAGCAAGCAGTGTAACCCATGGATTGTTAGAAATTGGCAGCGGTTCTTTTATTGCAGATGCAGTTACGCTTGGCGAAGCAGATGTGCGGGGGCAACGGCTTATACTTGATAATACAAAAATTGCTGATAATAGTTTTGTTGGTAACAGTGCATTAATTCCTCAGGGATATTCACTGGGTAGTAATATGCTTATTGCAGTATTGAGTGTGCCACCCAATGCTGAGCAAATTAAAAATACGGAAAGCCGCGATTGGTTTGGTTCTCCTGCTATTGCGTTACCTAAAAGGCAAGCCTCAGATTTTGACACTTCGCTTACTTTAAATCCTTCTAAAAAATTATTAATTGCAAGATATTTAGTAGAATTTATCCGCATCATTTTTCCCCAAACAATCATTTTAATAAGCAGTATTTTCTTCATTGCATACACAAGTGATTTACTGAGCGACGAATCTTTGTTTGTAATAATAATTAAAACCCCATTTTATTATTTGGCATTTATGGGATTGCCTTTGTTTTTAATTACACTGATTTTAAAATGGATAATTGTTGGTAAATACAAATCTGCAAAATATCCTATGTGGAATTATAAAGTTTGGTTCAGTGAATTTATAACATCTACTTACGAAGCGCTTGTTGTTCCCTTCTTTTTTGAATATTTAATTGGAACACCCTTGCTGCCTTTTTTCTTAAAATTTTTTGGTGTAAAAACCGGTAAACGAATATTTTTAAACACTACCGATATTACAGAATTTGACATGGTAACTATTGGCGATGATGTAGCGATGAATGCAGAATGTGGGCCACAAACACATTTGTTTGAGGACAGAGTAATGAAAATTGGTGCAATAAAAATTGGCGATAGAGTTACCTTGGGAAGCAGAGCAATTGTGTTATACGATTCCGAAATTGGAGAAGATGTAATGATAGAACCTTTGTCTTTAATAATGAAAGGAGAAACCATTCCGGCAAATACACAATGGGGCGGAAGCCCGGTATCAGAAGTATAGAAAATTTTAAATTAAGATTGCTATATGATTGTAATAAAATCCATCATCATAAAAGATAATTACAGTTTAATGGAAGCTATGATGCAGGAGTTGCAAAAATCTGAACAGGAAATGAATACAATGTCTGCGGATTGGAAAAGTATAAAAGCAAATTACATGAGCCATCTTATTTCATGTCAGGAGGAAAATAACGGAACATGTTTGGTGGCTTATGAAAATGAGAAAGCAATCGGTTTTTTATTTGCATATACTGAAGAGCAGGATGAAAGCCGGATCGAAAAATATGAAGGAATAGAATTGTATGTTTCTGATGGATTTATTTATCCTGCATTTAGAAGATTGGGAATTTACCAGCAATTGAACTGTGCAATAGAAGCACATTACATAGCAAAAGGAATAAGACGCATTACCCGATTCACCTTATTCTCCAATATGCGCATGCAAAAGTTTTTAGAAAAAAACGGTTATCTGCCAACAAGAATATTATACGAAAAATGGTTAGATGAATGAGAAAGTCGAATTTATTAATTAATTTAAAAATTAAATCCTTTTAAGACTTTTAACTTTTTTAAAAAATAATAATTATTTTATAAAGGAAATGGGCAAAATGGCTGTGATAGCAGCATTAGGCGGGTTGTTTGCCGGGTATCATTTCAATGAAGCAGATATATTACAAATAAAGTCATCTGACGAATGGGCTTACTATCAGGCAAAAAGTATAAAGGCACAAATAAGATTATTGTTGCCTCAAAACTTAGTTACAAAACTCCAGAAACCGAAAACAAAGAGCAGGCAATTGTAAAGCAAACTGCCGAAGGCTTTGCCAAAAAATCTGAAGATCATTTACAGCGGAATGTTACATTAGCAAGATGTATTACGTTGCTGCAGGCTGCTATTGCTATAGCTGCCATATCTATAATTACCCGGCGCAGGTTTATGTCGTATATAAACATGGCTACGGCTATAATTGGGTTGTACTTTTTTATTATGGGAATGAGGTAATAAATTATATAGATAACCTTTGCATTATTTATATGTTTGTAATCAAAATAAATTTGGAAGCTGGAAACCAATCGAAGAACCTTCGTTGATATCAATGGAAGCTACATATAGTAAGGTTATAATAAATTTTTTTTAGAATTGGATATTA
>JAYVVD010000168.1:0-2020 GCA_043787295.1 Ferruginibacter sp.
ATTGAAAAAATTACATCGAATAATATCTTATATAACCATCCATCACTTTTAATTAAATACGGGCTCTCACAACAACTTGAACTGAGGATTATTTCGGAATTGGTTTCAGAGAAAAACTTAAAAGGGTTATCAAATGGTTTTGTCCCAATAACAGTTGGCTTTAAAGTTAATATATGGCAAGAAAAAGGTGCAATTCCACTCACTTCATTTATTGGACATTTAACTTTTGGGGCTATTGCAACACCGAAGTTTACTTCAACTTACGATGCGCCATCATTTAGATTTACGATGCAACATACCTTATCAAAAAAAATATCTTTAGGCTACAACATTGGTGCAGAGTGGGATGGTGAAACTTCAACACCAACTTACATCTACACATTTACCAGTGGCTTTTCACTTACAGAAAAACTTGGATCTTACATAGAATTGTATGGCTTTTTACCGCAAAAAGAAAAAGCAGATCAAAGAGCAGATGCAGGTTTGACCTATTTATTGTGTAATGATTTTATGATAGATTTATCCGGTGGTGTTGGTATAACTAACAATGCTCCCAAAAAATACATGGCTTTAGGATTCTCCTTTAAAGTAAATACAAAAAGAAAAGGCAATAAGATGGAGCATAGGTGATTTTATAACAGACACTGAAAATTAAAATTAATAATTCTAAGCCTCGTATTTTTGGTTATGAATTTAAAAATAACAATCTTGGTTTTGCTCATTGCAATTTTAACATCCTGCTCCCCTTCGATAAATTTTAGCAGAGATAAAAATTTATTTGAAGCTTCAAAAGTTATTACAAAATATAAGGCTGTTGCAGATATGAACGATGCATATTTTGTGATAAAACAAAACAACTTTTTTGAATTTTACAGAGCCCTTTTTGACAGTGTAAAAAACACCTCTTACCCAGGCAAATTCACCAAAAGTGGTGATACGATGTATCTAGAGTTTTACAACAAAAAAGGAAGTGAAATGCTAGGCAACAAAGCATTAATAAATTCACAGAAAAAAGAAATCATCTTTTTCGATAAGTACACTGGTGTAAAAAGAAAATTACTTTTTAATTAGAAGTTTGTTGTTTTGATTTGTTCGCAATAAATACGCCAGCTAAAATAATTAAAAGACAAAAAATTTGTTTCCATCCAATATACTCACCATACAGTATGCCCCAAAACACTGCAACAATTGGAATTGCATAAGTTACCATTGACGAGAAAACCACGCCGGCTCTTTTTATTAAAATATAGAAAATAAAAGTAGCAGCCGCAGTGCCAACAACACCGAGTATTATTGTATACCCTGTTGATACAAGCATCACTTTACTAAAAATATCTTCCTCAAAATAACCGGTATAATAAAGTATGATGGCAGCAGGTATTGCATTTAATGAAAGTGCTACTGACACAATATTTATCGAAGAAATATCTTTGAGATATTTACCCACAATATTTACATTGACACCATAACAAACAGTAGCAATTAAAACAAGTAGAACGTCGGCAATGTTGCTATTTTCGCTAAAAGTTGGCTGCGCAAAAAAAAGCAGAATACTTCCTGTAAAAGAAGTTACGATTCCAAGTATTTTATTTCGTGCCGTGTTTGTTTTAAAAAAGAGCGCACCAAATATGATGGTGCAAATTGGGGTGAGTGCATTTAAAGTACCCGCTAGAGAACTATCAATTCTTTGCTCTGCTATACAAAAAAGAAAGGAAGGTGCCAGACTTCCTAGGAATCCCGAAAGAAATATTAGTTTCAATTTTTTTTGCGGAATACTCCTTATAACTTTTAACGCTATCGGAAGTAAAATTATGCCCGAAGAAATAATCCTAAACGAAGCAACTTGCAGTGCGCTCAGACCAACAAGTCCTTCCTTTATTAATACAAAACTGCTCCCCCAAACAACGGAAAGGAGTATAAAAATAAACCAGTTGAAAAGCTTGTTATTAGCCAATTAAAATTTTTGCAAAGGTGCAGTATAATATTTTGTATTTTACGGATGGTAAAATAAAAGTTATTT
>JAYVVD010000169.1:0-3374 GCA_043787295.1 Ferruginibacter sp.
GAAGACGCAAACATTTGTAGGTTCAATATGAAAATTTCTGTTGAAATAAGTTCTATCCCCATGAAGTTTTTCACGAATAAAATTTGCCAATCCACCAACGAAAGGAAGATCTGCTTTTTCAAATAATACCATGCATTCATCGTCAGAAATCCTTTCAGCATTTTTTACTTTTTGGGCAATATTTTTAAGAGAAATATCTTTCGTAAAATTTATTAAAGTATCTATTGAAACACTCATTACTATATATTTTGTACAAATTTACGAAACATAATGTCCTAGCTATTTATAATATAATGATTCAGTTTGCTTAAAAGGGAATTGTAATCATTATTTTAGTTGAATATTTTGTTGGAAATATTTTATTTGGAGCAAATAATAATTTAATATCTTACAATTTCAATAAATCCAAACCAAACTTTTAGTAAAATATAAAAAATGAATCTAAATTTTCGATTGATAACAATGAATTTTCTTCAGTTCTTTGTGTGGGGTATTTGGTTAATATCACTTGGTGGCTACATGTTTACTTTGCCTGGTGATATGAGTGTAAGGGGAAGCCTTGTGGGTGCTACTTACGGCACAATGGGTTGGGCTAGTTTATTTATGCCCGCACTTATGGGAATTATTGCAGACAAGTATTTGCGTGCAGAAATAGTTTTGGGAATATGCCATTTACTTGCAGGAAGTTGTTTATATTATGCCGGCACACTTACCAATGCTAATGATTTATATTATGCAATATTTTTTACAAGTTGCTTTTACATGCCTACAATAGCTTTAAGTAATTCTGTTTCTTATACTTTGCTCTCAAAAAATAATTTTGATGTACAAAAAAGCTTTGCACCCATAAGAGTTTGGGGTACCGTTGGATTTATAGTAGCAGAATGGTTGGTTGATTTACTTGGTTGGACAGGGAATAATAAACAATTTAATTTTGCTGCAGTTGCCGAAGTTGCTACAGCTATGTTTTGCTTTACTTTACCCGCTTGTGATATAAATAAAAGTACAGAAAGAAAGACTGTTTCACAAATACTGGGTTTGGACGCATTTGTATTATTTAAAGATAAAAAGATGGCTGTTTTCTTTTTGTTTGCTATGTTAATAGGAGCAGCATTGCAAATAACTAATATGTTTGGTACTTCTTTCTTACTGGACTTTGGAACGGTTGATGCTTACAAAAATTCTTTTGCAGTTAAGCATTCAAATATAATGATTTCGCTTTCTCAAATTTCTGAAACCTTATTTATATTAACCATTCCTTTTGTGTTGAAGCGCTATGGTATAAAGAAAGTAATGCTGATAAGCCTATCCGCTTGGGTATTTCGGTTTGCCTTATTTGGAATTGGTAACCCGGGTTCAGGTTTCGTTTTCCTAATAATGTCAATGATAGTATACGGAATGGCTTTTGATTTTTTTAATATATCAGGCTCATTGTATGTAGAAAAACAAACTGACAGTAAAATACGTTCCAGTGCTCAAGGCTTGTTTATGCTGATGACCAATGGGCTTGGAGCTATATTTGGAGGTTTGTTTGCCGGTAAAATAGTGGATTATTTTACAACTACAGTTAACAATGTTAGTGTAAAAGATTGGCAAAGTATATGGTTTAGTTTTGCGGGATATGCATTTATTATTTTGATATTATTTCTATTATTATTTCGTTATAAGCATACCGAAAATGATGGATTGGATATGAAAATAATTAACTAATTAAAACGCCGCTTTTTTACTAAAGCGGCGTTTATTATTTTTGTTGAAAATTTATTTTAATGCTTCAATCTTTTTTACAAAATTAGCCTTTGGCTGTGCACCTACTAACTTATCTACAACCTCGCCATTTTTTAAAAATAAGATTGCAGGAATACTTGTAATACCATAATTAGTGGAAATCTGTGGGTTTTGATCAACGTTTAATTTTCCAACATTTATTACACCTTCATATTCTTTTGCAAGTTCGGCAATAACCGGTCCTATTGCACGGCATGGACCACACCACTCAGCCCAAAAATCTACCACTGTTAATTTATCTGAATCAAGTACTTCTGTTTTAAAGTTTGAATCTGTGAATTCTAATGCCATAATATAAAATTTTAGTTTATTTTTTGGTAAGTCTTTTCTTACCAGCTCTTTTAAATTCTACTACAAATGTATAACCAGTATTTTTATTTGTAGAAATGACATATCCACAAGTTGAGGATAAGCAAAACTTTGCTTAATTCTGCTATGCTGTCAGTACACTTACGCCAATATCAGTCCTGCCATTAAGATAAAAAGCCATATCATCATTCATGGTAAAACTTTTTTCCAATGTATATAAACTAATTTTTAATTTGTCTTCAAAGTCCTTGATAACAAATTTTAAAGTTGTTTTTCCCGGATGTGATTTCATATTTGATTCTAAAAAATCAATCATTTCTGGTTTTATATCTTCTGGTTGTATTTCTATTTTAACCTCTTTGGTGAGCGAAGATTTTACTGATTCCAGTAAATGAAGCCTGTTTATCTTGAACTCATAATTATCACTGTTGTAGCGTTGTTTAAACCCACCTTCCAACATTACTATTGTTCCTTTCTCAAGGTATTTACTAAACTTTACATAGTCTTCGCTAAACATGGCAAAATCGCATTTGCCGGTAAAGTCTTCAATGTGCATAATTCCAAAGTTTTTTCCTGTTTTTGTTACACGGTGTTGGCCTTCTGTTACAAGACCTGCAAGTCGGAATACTCTGGAAGGTGGAACAATATCTACTGTATTTTTTATATCTAAAAATTCTGCCAATGGGCTAATGCCATAATGTGTCAATTCAAATTTAAAATCATCGAGCGGATGCCCACTCATATACATACCCGTTACTTCTTTTTCAAAATTTAGTTTTTCTATAAGTTGCCATGGGGCACATTGTGCAAGTTTTGGTGGTACAATATCTGGCATCTGCAGGTCACCAAACAATGTATTGGCCGAGCCTGCAGCCTGTGATTGAAACACAGAACCAAATTTTACAATTTTATCAAGAGAGAGAACATCGCCGGGAGCCTGAAAAAAATATTGTGCACGGTGCATATCTGCAAAGCAATCAAATGCCCCACTGTAAATTAAACTCTCCATCGTTTTTTTACTCACCGCTCTTAAATTCACCCTTTTTACCACATCAAAAACATCTTTGAATTTTCCGTGTTTGCTGCGTTCCTCCACAATATTTTCGATAGCATTTTCCCCAACACCTTTCATTCCGCTAAATCCAAATCTTATTTCTCCTGCTTCGTTGACTGCAAAGCCATTGTTCGATTCGTTTATATCCGGTCCTAAAACTTTTAATCCCATTCTTTTACACTCCTCCATATTGAAAGTTATTTTTTCAATACTGCCTGCATGG
>JAYVVD010000170.1:0-13383 GCA_043787295.1 Ferruginibacter sp.
GTGGTCCCGCCAAGAATCGAACTTGGATCTAAAGTTTAGGAAACTTCTATTCTATCCATTGAACTACGGGACCTTTCAACACTTATTTTGGAGCTGCAAAAGTAAGGGTTTCCATAAAACGCAAAAGTAATTTTTAAATAATAGCGTATGCCTTAAAAATGGCACGCTCTATGTTTATTTAAAGATTGTCTTTAACATGTCCTTAGCAATTTATAGGATGGAATTATTTTCATTAGTATTTCGTTCTGTTAAATCCGTTTACATTGTAACCACGTAAATCACTTTTAACAGTTCATTTAAAACAATCATCAAAACAATTAAACATGATTTTAAGATTTACAAAAGTAATCTTACCGGCAGTGTTGCTCACCATGTACTTAGGTACCTTGTCAGCGCAAACAACAGCTAAAGAAAACCCTATCACCACTGCTGTACCGTTTTTAAGATTATCTGCAGATGCACGTACTGCAGCAATGGGAGATGCTGCTGTTGCAACCAACCCTGATGCAAACTCTTCTTTTTACAATGGGGGAAAAACTGCCTTTAATGAGGGTAAATTTGGTATTGGGGTAACTTATACCCCATGGTTGAGTGAGTTAGAAATAAAGAATCTTTTTCAACTTTCATTATCAGGTTATTACAAATTAGATAAAAATCAGGCTCTAAGCTTTGGGGTAAGAGATTTTAGTCAGGGCGAATTTAATTTCACGGACGATAATGGTCAGAATATTAAAAGCTTTAAACCAAATGATGTTGCTTTAGAACTTGGGTACTCCCGCAAATTATCTGAAAGTTTCGGTTTAGGTATAACAGGTCGTTATATCAACAGTAAACTTGCAAGCAATGTAGGTTCTAACAGCAGTTACAAAAATGGTAGTGCTGTCGCAGCAGATATTTCTGCATTTTATAAAGGTAAATCTGGCTGGAACTTCGGTCTTGCTTTTACTAACCTCGGCAGCAAAATGGATTATGGCAGCACTTCAAGCTATATACCTGCAAATATTTCATTGGGTACCTCTTACAACAAATCTTTAAACAGTGATAATAAATTAACCTTCACAGTGGAGGCTAATAAATTATTGGTACCTACACCACCAGATCCTAATGATGCGGCTAAAGTTGCAGCATACGAAAATCAGGGCGTTGTTAGCAGCTGGTTTAAAAGTTATGGCGATGCACCAGGTGGTGGAAAAGAAGAATTGAGGGAAGTACAACTTGGTTTTGGTACTGAATATTCTTTCAAAGATCAGTTTTACCTGCGTGGTGGTTATTTCTACGAAAATAAATATAAAGGAAACAGAAATTATGCTACAGTTGGTGCCGGTGTTGTTTATAAATCTACCGGATTTAACCTTTCTTATCTGATACCAACAGGTAACAATACCAATAACAATGCATTAAAAAACACTTTCAGGTTATCACTTTTGTTTGCCTGTAACCACACTAAATAATAATTCTAAATATTACAGTAATGAAAAAATCTATTTTAAAGATTAAGCAAATGATGATGGTGCTTGCCCTCCTGGCGGGAAGTTTTTCATCTTTTGCATCAAGCCACAGAGAGGCGCCACTAATATCAAATGATCCGCTTGCAGATAATACGGATGTTTATGCATTTAGAAGTCCTGATGATCCGGGTATGGTTACCATTATTTGTAACTGGATACCTTTTGAATTACCTGAAGGAGGACCAAATTATTACAACTTCGGTACAAATGTGCGTTACGAAATACATATTAAAAACAAAACTACAACCAAGGAAGATGATATTTTATATCGTTTTACCTTCTCTCAGGTAAGTGAAGATCCTACAACGTTTTTCAACATTCGCCTGGGAAAACAGAATCTTAAGAATACTTATATATGCGAAAAGAGTGTAAATGGTGGCGCATTCGTTACCATTGTTACAAATGGCATAGTGCCTCCAAATAACATTGGACCACGCTCTATTACTTCTCCTGTTGGTTTGGGTGCACCTAGCTACGAAACATTAATGACAGCGGCTATTGCAACTGCTACTTCAGGTGAAAAAGTATTTTGCGGTCCTATAGATGATCCTTTCTTTGTGGATCTTGGGGGCATTTTCGATCTTGGCAATGTTCGTCCTGAAGGCAATACGACCAACCCTACAATTGATGCACTTAACAGACACAATTGTCACACAATAGCATTAAAAATCCCTATAAATCTTTTACAGAAAGATGGTAAAACTGTAGCACAGGCTACCAGTATTTTAGATGCTGATTATGTAATTGGTGTATGGGCAAGTTCCAGCAGACAGCAAATTAAAACAATAACTTCGGGGAGCAGTTCAGCAGTTTCATCCGGTCCTTGGGTTCAGGTTTCCCGTTTAGGAATGCCATTGGTAAACGAAGCTATCATACCTATAGGAATGAAGGATAAGTGGAATGCTTCTAATCCTGCCAATGATGTTCAGTTTGCAAAATACTTTACAAATCCTGAGTTGGCGCTGTATATGGATGACAGCCAGTTTGGTACTGCAGTTCCTGCTTTGAATGCTTTAAGAATACAGGCACGTTCATTGGGCAGTTTTGATTTTAGAAATGGAAAACCGGGGTTGTTTAATTTAAAAGGAAACCCTGCTTTAAATGGTACTGCATTATCCGAAGCAGCATTTGGTACTGTGTTATTACCAGACAACATGAGCCCACGGGCAGTAGATATCTTACCAATATTTTATACAGGTGTTCCTAACCTTGCTCCTTACCAGTTGGCTACGGGCAAAACAGGTGGACCGTTATCTGCAGGTAAGCCATTTATAAATAACTTTTTACCAACCTTGGGCGATATGCTTCGTTTAAATATGGCTGTGCCGGTTACACCACGCAACGATCCAAAATTCAGCAGCCTTGGTATTATAAATGCAGCAGTTCTTGGTCTTACAGATCCCGCTTACAATAGCAGCACCGCATTGCAGTTTATACCTAACATGGATGGTTTTCCTAATGGTAGAAGATTGGAAGATGATGTTACAACAATTGAGTTACAGGCGGTAAGCGGGGTAGCTTTGGCAGCTATCGGATTGTTCTACGATGATTATATTCCGGGACAGTCTCCTGTTACCAAAAACCTTGTGAACGTTTTAAGTTTTACTGCAGGACCAACAAAAAACGACACAACGTTTAAGCCTGCTTTCCCCTATGTACAAACACCATGGAGAGGATACGATTATACTATAAAACCAAGATTCTAAGCATTATTTAAATCATTATAAATACAAGTAAATATGAAACAATATTTTAAAAAACTTACTGCAATGTTGCTGTGTGCTGTCACATTTGCAATTACTGCTTCTGCCTCCAGCCACAGAGAAGCACCATTGATTAGTGCAGATCCGCTTGCAGATAATACTGATGTGTACGCATTCCGAAGCCCGACTGATTCGAGCAAAATCATTTTAATAGCTAATTATATTCCTTTTGAACATCCCGCAGGTGGTCCGAATTATTATAATTTCGGTGAGAATATTCGCTATGAAATTCATGTGGACAATAACACAGCTACACCGGGTGATGATATCATTTACCGTTTCACTTTTACGCAGGTAAATGAAGATCCTACTACGTTTTTTAATATACGCTTAGGCAAGCAGAATCTTAAAACCACTTATAAATGTGAGAGAAGCATGAATGGCGGTGCATCATTTACTACAATTGTGGCTGCAGGTACCGTACCTCCAAATAATATAGGTCCACGGAGTATTGAGTCTCCGGTAGGACTTGGTGCCACCAGTTACGAAGCATTGGCAGATGCAGCTATTGCTACTGCAACATCTGGCGAGAAAGTTTTTTGTGGTCCTAGAGATGATCCTTTCTTTGTAGATTTAGGCGGTGCATTTGATTTGGGAGGCTTTAGAAAGGCAGGTGCAAGAGATGGGTTGGCTAAATTAAACTGTCATACCATTGCATTGGAAGTTCCGATAAGTACATTACAGAAAACGGGTAGAACAACTGCAACTGCTACAAGCATTTTAGATGGAGACTTTATTATTGGAGTTTTTGCAAATGCAAGCAGACAGTCAATTACAACTTTAAGTACCAATGGCGATAAGCCTACAACTTCAGGTGATTGGATACAGGTTTCAAGACTCGGAATGCCTTTAACCAATGAGGTTATTATACCTATTGGCAGTAAAGATATATGGAATGCGGTAATACCGAAATCTCCGGCAGAAGGACAGTTTATTCCTTTCTTTAAAAATCCTGAATTGGCGCTGTACATGGATGATTCCCAGTTTGGCACAGCAGTACCTGGCCTCGCAGATTTAAGAATTCAAACAAAATCTCTAGGAGCATTTGATTTTAGAAATGGCAAACCGGGGTTATACCCTTTAAAAGGGAATCCGGCTTTAGATGGAACGGCTTTATCAGAAGCTAATTTTGGTAGTATTCTATTGCCGGATGCTATGAGTCCTAGAGCAGTAGATATCTTGCCAATATTTTTAACGGGTGTTCCAAATTTACGCCCTTATCAGTTAGCTACAGGTAAACCAACAGGTCAGCCATTAGCAGCAGGTAAACCATTTATCAATAACTTTTTACCAACCTTTGGTGATTATTTAAGATTGAATATGGCAGTACCGGTTACACCTCGTAACAGTGCAGACTTTAGTAATTTGGGTCTTGTACAGGCAGCAGTATTGGGTTTAACTGATAGTAGGTTTAATGGAAGTGCAGCATTGCAGAATATTCCAAACATGGATGGTTTCCCTAACGGAAGAAGATTGGAAGATGATGTTACAACTATTGAATTACAGGCAGTAGGTGGTGTAGTATTAGCCGCAATTGGTTTGTGGTACGATGATTATGTAATTGGTCAGAGTCCTGTTACACCGCAGCTTTTAAAAACCCTTACGTTTAGAGAAGGTGTTGGTAAAAATGATACTACATTAAGAACAGCTTTCCCTTTCTTACAAACTCCATGGAGAGGATTTAGAGGTGCAAATTTTGTAGGTCCAAAAAGTGATAACATTGGGTTAGGTATTATACCGGGGTATCTTGGTTTATCTGCATATCCTAATCCTTTTAAAACTTCTACAAGAATCCGTTATAATCTTACAGACCCTGCTAACAATGTACGTGTAGAAATTACAGATGCATTAGGCAGAAGAATTGCTGTATTTGAAGAAGGTAAAAAACCTAAAGGAGAATACAATTTTGTATTCAACAAACCAAATCTTGCTGCAGCTTCTTATTATGTAAGGGTTTATGCAGATGATTATAAATCTCCTACAATAGGAATTGTAAAAACTAATTAAGATTGTACAATTAAATATCATACAAAAAGAAGAACTTCGGTTCTTCTTTTTTCGTACATCACCCCAAATAAAACTAACATGAAACGTTCTTTAACCTTTTACACTTTCCTTTTGTTTATGCTTGGCTGCAGTGCTCTTTCCCTAATGAGCAGTTGTAATTCCAATGAAAAGAAATTAAAGCAATATGTAAATGAACAAAATCCAATGGATATTCCTGACCTCATTGAAAGAAAAGGACCATTGGCTACAGCATCAGAGTGGACTAAAACAAAAGAAAAAGTAGCTGAGTTAAAAGGAAAAATTGCTAAAAAACCTGAAGACACAAAACTTCGTTTGCAGGCAGCTACTATTTTTATAACAGAACAGCGTATCACGGGTGAGCATCATTTTTACTACGCAGCCATTGAGAAAATATTGAATGCTGTGCTTAGTTTAGATCCTAATAACTTTGAAGCAAAAGTTTATAAAGCATCTTTAAGAATGAGTCAGCATCAATTTGCAGATGCATTAAAAATTGGAGAAGAAGCAAGAAAAATAAACCCGAATAATGCATTTGTTTACGGTATTTTGGTAGATGCCAATGTAGAGTTAGGTAACTATGCAGAGGCAGTAGCAGTGTCCGATAAAATGCAGGCTTTAAAGCCTTCATTGGAGTCATATTCAAGGGCATCTTACTTAAGAGAAATTTATGGAGATTACAAAGGATCCATTGAAGCAATGAAGCTTGCAGTAATTGCAGGCTTGCCGGGCAGCGAACCACAATGCTGGAGCAGAAATATATTAGGTGACCTATATTATAATATTGGTAATTATAAAGAAGCAGAAGCTGCTTACCGGGAAAACCTAATACTAAGACCAAGCTATGCTCCAAGTATGGCAGGGTTAGCAAAAATAGAAACGAAGAAACAAAATTATCCTGTTGCATTGGTACTGCTGGATTCTGCAAATAACATAATGCAACAGAATTCTTTTGTAGAACAAAAAGCTGACGTATATGCTGCTATGGGAGATACTGCAAAAGCTGCTGCTCAATATAAAGAAGTACAAAAGTTGTTAATATTAGATGCAGCTACTCCCGGCCATTCCGTTTCTTTAGAACTTGCAAGGTCATTTATAAAAACAAACCAATGGGATAGCGCACATAAATATGGTATGATGGAATACAATGCACGCCCTAAAAATATTGATGTAAACAACGAGCTTGCATGGATAGCCTTTAATAAAAAGGAGATGCCACAGGCAAAAGAATATTTAAAAACTGCTTTGAGCACTGGAAGTAAAAACCCTGAATTATTAAAAAGAGCAGGCATGATTAATGCTGCTAAATCATAAGATAAAATAAAGCGCAGTTTTAAACAAATGCAAAAATTATTGCTACATATTATTTTATTCAGCTACGCAATAGTGATGTTTAAACCTGCTTTTCCTTATTTAAATGATGTTATAGCCCATGCATTATTTTTGCAGCAACATATGGCTACCGTGCATTTTGAAAACGGTAAATACCATGTACACGCAGAAGTTACAAAAAATATAAAGAATGAAAACTCAAGTAAAGATTCTTTACCTGAAAAAAAGAAAAACATCACAATAGAATACACAGTCTTATCATCAAGAGAAATTATAGTAGAAAATAAATCATTAGCTGCTGACTATGGAAAATATCGGCAGCTTTATATTTATCCGCCATGCCTGCCTTTTAATTATCCGCCTCCACGCATTTAAACAGCATATAAAATGATTATTGGCTTCTCTTTTTTAAGAAAAAGAGGGAGCATGTATTTACTATCTGTTTAAAAAACTTTTATGAAAAAAATTTATGTAGGTATTGTACTTATACTAACAAATTTGCTGCTATTTTCTAACGTAGGGATAGCTCAAAATATTATAACAGGAAAAGTATTGGATGCGTTAAGTAGACAACCACAAGAGTCCGTTTCAATAACTTCTTCATTAAATTCAAAGGAAACAACACTTTCTGATGAGTATGGCAACTTTTCTCTAAAGCTTGCTGAAAGTCAAACAACTCTTGTTGTTTCTCACATCGGATTTAAAACTGCTATTATTAATCCGACCGGTCAAACGGTATTAAAAATAGAATTGCAACCAGATGCAATTAGATTAGAAGACATACAATTACAGTCCAAAAGTGTTTCAAAATTTAATACGCTTGCAAAGATTGATCTTGCCTTAAATCCTGTAAAAAATACACAGGAGCTACTTCGGTTGGTACCTGGTTTATTTATTGCACAACATGCCGGCGGCGGTAAAGCTGAGCAGATATTTTTAAGAGGATTTGATAATGACCATGGTACAGATATTCAGGTAAGTGTAGATGGTCTTCCGGTAAATATGGTAAGCCATGCGCACGGACAAGGCTATGCTGATACACATTTTATTATACCTGAAACTATAAATAATATAGATTTTGGTGCAGGTCCATATTACGTTCAGCATGGTAATCTTAATACCTCGGGATATGTGGCATTTTCTACTTTCAATAACATCTCTAAAAGTAGAGTTCAAGTAGAAGCAGGGAGATTCAATACATTTAGAACCCTTGCAATGATTGATCTTTTAAAAAAAAATAAGGATAAACAAAGTGCATACATAGCTTCGGATTATTATTATACCAATGGTGCAACAATTAATCCTCAAAATTTTAACCGATTTAATATTTTCGGTAAGTATAACCTTGCAATCACTAATAAAACGCAATTAACAGCAAGTCTGTCTGCATTTAAAAGTAAATGGGATGCTTCCGGTCAAATTCCTTCCAGATCTGTAAAAGACGGGTCTATTGATCGCTTTGGCTCACTCGATCCGTCCGAGGGAGGTAATACCGAACGATATAATGCAAATGTTATTCTTTCTCATTCTTTTAATAACGGTTCAACATGGGAGAATCAAGCCTATTATGCACGCAACAAATTCAGTCTGTTTTCTAATTTTACTTTTTTTCTGACTGATACGATTAATGGTGATGAAATTAATCACACTGAAAGTCGAAACTTATTTGGTTACTTAACAAAATATACTCATAAGTCCAATTTAGGCAGAGCTTCTTTGACTTCGATTTATGGTGCTGGATTAAGATATGATGCTACAACCAATGCTTTGGTTCATGTTGTTAAAAGACAATTTTTAAAATACGAAACTCTCGGTGATATAAAAGAAGCCAATGCGTTTGGTTTTATACAGCAACAGATATCAATAAATAAATGGTTTATAAATGGAGGCATAAGGCTAGACTATTTGCACTTCAATTATTTACAGAAACTTAAAAATCTTACACAAGATCCTGCGCAGGGTAAAACAATTGTAAGTCCAAAACTAAACATTCAATATACTGTAAACCCTACACTTCAGTTATTTACTAAACTTGGTAAAGGGTTTCATTCAAATGATACCCGTGTAGTGGTTCGGAACCAAGGATTTAAAATTTTACCCGCAGCTTATGGTGCAGATGTTGGCTTTATCCTAAAACCTACAAAAAAATTCTTACTAAATGTAGCTGTATGGTATTTGTATCTTGAGCAAGAATTTGTTTATAATGGTGATGATGCAAATGTGGAGCCTAGTGGAAAATCCAAAAGACAAGGATTGGATTTTATTGCACGCTATCAATTTTCACCAAAGCTATTTTCTACTCTTAACGTCAATCTTACAAAACCAAGATCTATTGATGCCCCGAAAGGAGCAGATTATATTCCATTGGCCCCAACTGCTAGTAGCACAGGGGGGATATTTTACAAGCCTCTAACAGGGTTTAATGGTGGGCTAACCTATCGATTAATTACAGATAGACCGGCCAATGAAAACAATACTATTACAGCAAAAGGATATTTTGTAATGGATGCTTCTTTAAACTATACTAAACCGAAATATGAAGTAGGTGTGTCTATAGAAAATTTATTAAATACAACTTGGAATGAAGCACAGTTCGCAACAGAATCTCGGCTACAAAATGAACCTTCTTCTGTGACAGAACTTCATTTTACACCAGGAATACCTTTTGCAGCAAGGTTAAAACTGGCAGTATTCTTTTAAACAAATTTTATTAACCCCGTTAACGGTTGTATAACCTGGCGGGGTTATTAATTTAAAAGGATGAAATATAATTTTATAATTTAGCATATAAAAAAAATGTCATTTTAAATTTTACTGCCGCCACAGAATTTTTTGATATGAGTAAAAACTTGGTTTAAATAAAGGCCTAAATTGATGTTATTTTAAAAGCAGACCGGCAAACGAAAGCATTCATTAATATATTTTCTGTAAAAGCCAAACTGCAGATGTTCTTTAAAAATTAATAAGGATCAAAAAAAATGAACTTCAACAATTATTATAATACCAAAGCCTTTGTTGCAAAGGCTTTGGGTATTTTTATTTTATTCTTTTTAATAAGCCAGATTGTAATGGCACACCCAGCGCCGGATGAATTAAATAAAATGTCTAAAACAGAAGTTTCGTATCTCTATTTATTATTGGGATATAGGCATATTTTACCCTTGGGCATTGATCATATTCTGTTTGTAGTAAGTCTCTTCTTGTTAAGCCCTAGATTAAAACCTGTGTTGTGGCAGGCTACTGCGTTTACAATTGCCCATACCATTACACTTGGTTTAAGTATGTATAAAATTATTGTTCCCCCTGCGGCTATTGTAGAACCCGTAATTGCACTCTCTATTTTATATGTCGCATTGGAAAATATCTTTTCGCCAACTTTAAAAAAATCCAGGATTGGAATCGTTTTTTTATTTGGACTTATACATGGAATGGGTTTTGCCAGTGCACTCAGCGAAATAGGACTACCTAAAAATGCTTATTTTACTTCTCTCATAATGTTTAATATAGGTGTAGAACTTGGGCAACTTACAGTGATACTAATCTCCTATATCCTTTTTAGAAAATTGTATTTATTTATTGCAACTAAATTTACCAAACAGCCGGATTATAGAAAAAATATTGTGATACCGGTTTCAATTATTATTGCTGCCATAGCAATGTATTGGACTATCCAAAGAATATTTTTTGCATGATAGCTAAGCGGCTTTTTGTTGACCATTAAATATTGTAAACATACATTTAATTCGCCCTATCTTTGCGCCCAAATTTTGCAACTATGAAGTGGATGAATACCCTTATTAAATACCGCCTTTGGCTTGGCATATTGTTTTTGGCATTGGCTGTTTTTGTAAACTATCAAACAGGCTTTTGGCCATCATTTATTTTATATCTTTTAGCTGCAATTTTAATTCTTGGTCACTTTCTTTTTGGGCCAATGCGCCTTATACAATCTCACATGGAAGCCGGCGATATGGAAGCTGCAACCAAAGTTGTTCATTCAATCGTATTTCCTCAATTGCTTATCAAGCCAATGCGCTCTGTATATTATACCATTAAAGGAAACCTCGCCATGGTTTCGCAGGATTTTGATACAGCAGAAAAGCACATGAAAAAAAGCCTTGAGCTTGGCGGCGGTGCATTAACAAAACAGGCTGAGGGCCCAAACAAATTACAGCTTGGTATGCTGTGCATACAAAAAGGAAAAGTAAAGGAAGGAGAAGCATATATACGTGCAGCAATACGTGCTGGGTTACCCGATAGTGAAAACAATGCAGCTGCTTATCTTCAACTTTGTTCCATTATGATGAACAAAAGAGAATTTCGTTCAGCTAAAGAATATTTTAGGAAAGCCAAAAGTTTTAAACCTACTACACCGCAAATTGTAGATCAGATAAAGCAGATAGAAAAATACATTACAAGAATGCCTGGATAGAAAGCTGTTTGACAAAAGAAAATATCCGTTTTTTAAATAGTAGTTACTTTATCAAAAAAACCTGCGCCCTTGCATTTAATAACGCCTGTTCAAAATTTTTACCCGGGTTAATTGGTCGCCTGTTGCTAAAACTTTCAACAGTTGCAATTCTTTTAGACCCAATATTGCGTGATAAAAAATATTGTTTAACCATAAAGGCTCGCTCTGCTGCAAGCGTATTGCAAACTGTATTTATACCTTCTGTTTTAAAGGCATGACCTTCAATTCTAATTTTGTACAATGGACTTTCCTGTAAAATTTTTACTATATTATCTAAAGCCGAATATGATTTTGGCGCCAGCCATGCTCCCTTGTTCTCAAAAGGAATCATAATCGCATCTATATCAGGGCAGCCTTTGTTTTCAGCATAACCAAATACATCTGCACATGCATCCGTTGAATCTGGAATTCCATCTTCATCTCTATCATAAATAATGGGTGGTGGAGGCGGTGGATAATTTAAAATAAGTTCTGCATTTGAGTATCTGGAATGACCATCTTTATCAACATTGCTGTTGCCGGATTTTGTTGCTCCCATGCCTTTTATCAACAATAAGCGATCTTCGTTTATTCCACGGCCAAGAATATAATCCCTGACGAATAAAGCTCTGTCCAGCGCCAGGTATTTGTTCACAGTATCGTTTCCTTCTTCAAAAAATGCATAACCAAAAACAGAAACGGTAATGCCCTTATTTTTATAAAGCAAGTTTATTGCACTGTCTATTACCTTAAAAGTGTGTGGCACGTTTAGCGCAGACTGACGGTACTCGAAAGGAATAATAATAAGCCCGGAATCTGTAGGTGGTCTTTGTGAAATATTTAATTGAGACGCAGCCTTGCCTATTCTTACAGGAACAGATTGAGCGCTAAGTTGACTCAAAATAAATGATGACAATAAAAATATAAATAAGTTTTTCATAATTGCGGTTGTCAATCTACACTGCTTAATTACAATATTATTAACGATAAAAACATAATACCTGTTTAGGCATGTTATATTTATTGCAAAATTTAAAGTTGTAACCATTTTTCTTAGTTCACGTTTATATATTCAAAATAGCATTTATAATTTTACTTTGTATTTAAAAAATACTTATTGAATAAAAATGAATACCCCCATCCTTAAAATTGCGTACGCCCCTATTTATGAACATCCATTACCGGAAGGACATCGGTTTCCTATGCTTAAATATGAACTAATACCCGGACAGTTGTTGTATGAAGGAACAATTACGGAAGAAAATATTTTCGCTCCGCAATCCTGTTCAAGAGAAATAGTTTTACTTACACATGCTGAAGCATATCTCGAGAAATTAATGAACCAGCAGTTGTCTGTAAGGGAACAACGGGTTATTGGGTTTCCCCAATCTCCTGCACTTACACAAAGAGAATTAATAATTGCACAAGGCACAATTGATTGTTGTAGTTATGCCATGCAAAACGGTATAGCAATGAACATAGCCGGTGGTACGCACCATGCTTTTGCTGAAAGAGGTGAAGGCTTTTGTATGCTGAATGATCAGGCAATTGCAGCTAATTATCTCCTTAAAAATAACCTTGCAAAAAAAGTATTGATCATTGATTTGGATGTGCACCAGGGCAACGGTACAGCAAAATTATTTGAACATGAAAACCGAGTTTTTACATTCAGCATGCATGGTAAAAACAATTATCCATTTTGTAAAGAGAAAAGCGATTTGGATGTAGAACTGTTGGATGGTACAAATGACGAAACTTATTTAAAATTATTGAAAGATGAATTGCCAGGATTAATAAAAAAAGTAAAACCTGATATAGCATTCTATTTAGCCGGTGTAGATGTTTTAGAGACAGATAAATTCGGTAAATTAAAAGTAACTATGCAGGGATGTAAACATAGAGATGAGTTTGTATTTAATCAATTACACAAAAATAAAATCCCATGTGTTGTGAGTATGGGCGGCGGTTACAGTGCAGATGTAAAAATAATTACGGAAGCACATTGCAATACATTTAGAGTCGCCAAAGATGTTTATGGTTTATAATTTTAACCATGCTTTTTAATTTGAAAGACTACCTTCCTACCATGCCTGAAACTTACAACCGGTTTGATTTGCTGATCGATACTTATCTCGAAAATAAAATAGGAATAGACATAGATTTTTTAACCGAAGAATTGTCTGCAGGCTTGCAACAAAATATACTGCAGTTACAAAAAGATGATCTCATGACTTTTGCCGGAGTAGGAAATGAAAAAGTAATGGATACCAATCAGCAAATGCGTGGCGATAAAATTTACTGGATG
>JAYVVD010000171.1:0-2201 GCA_043787295.1 Ferruginibacter sp.
ATGAACTTCTACCAAAAATTAAATGGCTTTGAAAGACTGAATAGTTTGAATGAAAGAGCAACTACTAAAACAATGCATGTGTCGCTCAACTTTGATCCCGCAGAAAAGTTGCCCGATAATAAACTAATTGATGTTGCGTCTGTGTATATGGATAAAATTGGTTTTGGACAGCAACCTTTTCTGGTTTACAAACATGAAGATGCTGGGCACCCACACATTCACATTATAAGCACAACAATAAAAGAAGATGGCAGCAGGATTAACACACACAATATTGGTAGAAATCAATCTGAAAAAGCAAGGAAAGAAATTGAGCAAATGTATGGATTGGTAAAAGCAGAACGGCAACAGCAATTAATGAAGCCTGGCATTAAGCCGGTTGATATGGAGAAAGCCATCTATGGAAAGTCTGAAACGAAGCGAAGTATTTCTAATGTGGTGGGTGCAGTATTCAGTCAATATAAGTTTACTTCTTTACCGGAATTTAATGCAGCTTTAAAACAATTCAATGTGGTTGCAGACAGAGGCAAGGAAGAAGGAAGGATTTACAAGAACCATGGACTTGTTTACCGCATTTTGGATGCTGATGGCAATAAGGTTGGAGTTCCCATCAAAGCAAGCTCAATCGGGAGTAAACCAATCTTAGATAATTTGGAAAAGAAATTTACCGCTAATAAAGTTGCAAAAGAACCATTGAAACAAAGAACTAAAAATGCTATTGATGATTGCATTTTTAAAGCACCGGGCAGTATGTGGCAATTAGTTATTGAGTTGGAACAGAAACAAATCTATACTGTAGTGAGGCGAAATGCTGAAGGCAGTCTGTATGGAATCACTTTTGTCGACAATCAAAATAAATGCGTTTTTAATGGTAGTGATGTAGGAAAAGGATATAGTGCGGCGGCATTGCAAATCAGGGTGGCTTCAACAATAAATCAAAACAGCAGTAAGCAGGAAGAAAAAATAAATAGTAATTCACCAAGTGATTTGCAAAAGGAAATTAGTCTTCAAAACCAGCAAGAAAAAACATTAAATGATTCCGTTAAAAACGAAAGCCTTCTGGATATACTCGTATCAACAAAAGAACAATTTGGTAACACACCATTTCAGTTGCTTAAAAAGAAGAAAAGAAAGAGACATCAAAATAATTAATTTTTAAAACCATCAATATGTCAACTACAGGAGAGAACGAACAGGGGTTGAGAAAGATTATTGACCTTACAAGATTTGGCAGCATTTTTATATTGCTGTTGCATTTTTATTTTTATTGCTATGCTGCATTTGTCCTGTGGGAATTTAAAAGTACGATTACAGATAGACTGTTGCAAAACATTGCACACACTGGCTTATTCAAAAGTTTGTTTGTGTCAAAATTTATAGCCATCGGATTATTAATAATTTCATTGTTGGGTGCTCAGGGTAGAAAAGATGAAAAGATTAATTGGAAAAATGTTACCGCATATTTGATAATTGGATTGTTGATATTCTTTAGCAGCAGTTTATTCTTTCGGTTAAATTATCCGTTAGAAACGATCGCCATTATTTACATGGTTGCAACAGGCATTGGCTTCTTACTTATTCTTGCTGGGGGAAATTTATTAAGTCGGTTAATAAAATTGAATTTATCAGATGATATTTTTAATTCTTTAAATGAAACTTTTCCGCAGGAAGAACGGTTGCTTACAAATGAATTTTCCATCAACCTTGTTGCACGATATAATCTGAAAGGAAGAATGAGAAAAAGTTGGATAAATATTATCAATCCCTTCAGGGGATTATTGGTGATTGGAAGTCCTGGCTCCGGTAAAAGTTGGTTTGTAATTCAGCATGTCATAAAACAGCATATTGAAAAAGGCTTTGCCATGTTTGTGTATGATTTTAAGTATGATGACCTGAGTAAAATTGTATACAACTCGCTGCAGTTGAACAAACATAAATATGTTGTTAGGCCTTCATTCTATGTTATTAATTTCGATAACCTTTCAATATCGCACCGATGCAACCCTTTAGATCCATCATCTATGCATGATATTACCGATGCTACAGAAAGTGCAAGAACAATTCTTTTGGGATTGAACAGGGAATGGATAAATAAGCAAGGTGACTTCTTTGTAGAATCGCCCATCAACTTTGTAACGGCCATCATTTGGTTTTTAAGAAAATATGCTGATGGAAAATATTGCACATTGCCGCATGTGATA
>JAYVVD010000172.1:0-7669 GCA_043787295.1 Ferruginibacter sp.
AATTGGCGAGCTTTTTTACAAAATTGAAAAAAATGTTTTCTGAATCAGTTCTTCCCTGTTCAGAAAATTTATTTATGCTATCGTTTTTCCATCCACCTAGAAAATCGGAACGCACTTGTCCATCAGGATTACTGTTTCCTTTCATCATGATTTCATCGCCATAATATAACTGTGGAATACCACGGTAAGTAAGCAGCCATGCAAGAGCAATTTTATATTTAGCATTATCTTCATTTACCACAGAATAAAATCTGGAAAGGTCATGATTGTCTAAAAAAATTACTTCACCCATTGGGTTTTTGTACATCAAATCCTGAGCAGCAGTGTTGTATAATTTTATTATTCCGTCCGTCCAACCCGATTTTTCGTTTAAGGCAGGCTGAATCCCATAAAATAACATTTGAAAATCGGTTGTGTTTGGAAGATTGCTTTTAAATTTTGTTTGGATATTATTTTCGCAAAAATAACTTTGGTTTACTACACCGTGTACGCATGTTTCACCAAACATTGTAATAGCAGGATACTTGTCCTTAAGCGCTTTGTTGCATTTGTTCATAAACAACAGATCATTGTAAATGTATGTATCAATACGCCATCCATCTCCACCAAATTCTTCTACACTCCACAATGCATTTTAAATTAAAAAATTGGAATCAAAAGGATTTTGCTGGTTAAGGTCGGGCATGTCTTTTACAAACCAGCCATCGCTCATTTTTTTTGTTTCAGATGCTGCCGCATATGGGTCAAATAATACCTGGTCTTTATAGGATGTTTGAGTGAATGTTGGCCATTCGTGTAACCAGTTTTTTATGGGCTTATCGAGTACCGTAAAATGCCTTGCGCCAACATAATTGTATACGGCATCCTGAATAAGTTTCATTCCTTTTGTATGTATAGCATTGCCTAATTTTCTATACAATGCGTTACCGCCGAGGCGAGGGTCTACCTGATAATGATTTGTAATAGCATATCCATGTTCGGTTCTATTATTCATATCATTTAATAAAACAGGCGTCATCCACACAGTTGTTACACCCAATTCCTTTAAATAATTCAAATGGTTTATTACGCCCTGCAAATCGCCACCATGGCGGTGATACATAGAATCTTTGTTAAGTGACTGATCTTTTAATCCTGCAATTTTATCATTAGTTTTATCGCCATTGCTAAACCTATCCGGCATTAGCAGATAAACAAAATCATCTGATCTTACTCCTTGTGCATACTTTTTTCCATTACCGGTTTTTTTTATTTCGAACGGTCATTCTATTGTTTCCTTTTTATTATCATCCCTTAAAATAATTTTTACAATTCCTGATTTTACCATAGTAGAAATAGTAACATCTAAAGCCAGATACTTTTAATTATCAAGTTTATTTATTTTGTTCAAAACCACATCGGGGTAATTTATTTTTCCTATACTATTTTTTATTCTTTTTTGACTGTTGTAAACAAGTATCTGTACTTTATTCCATTTCATACCTATCCACCAGTTTGTAGGATATAACTGCGTTTCTTGTGCTATGGATTTGAAAGAAATAAAACACAAAAGCAATAAGAGCGTAGAAATAATTTTTCTTATAGAAATGTTTGAAAGTTTAAATTTATACTTTTTGGAAAGAGCTAATGAAAATTTATATAAGCAAAACTTATTCCATAAAAATGCACAAAAAAACTCCGCAAATTTTGCGGAGTTTTTTGTTGGGTTACTAGGATTCGAACCTAGACAAACAGAATCAAAATCTGTTGTGCTGCCTTTACACCATAACCCAATCTTTAAACGATTGTTTCGTTTTGGAGTGCAAAAATAGGGGTTTTAAAAAAAAGTCCAAACTATTTTTTAAAAATTTTATTCGCTGTCTTCTTTTTCTTTTAATGATTTAATTAACCCGATGGCTTCAGCTACAACATCACACATAATTGTTATAAGAGACCCCGGTTTAGCCGTATTGTAGGCATACATAATTGCTTCTTTTTCATTAAGTATTACTGTCACGGGTATTTGTCTGTCTTTTTGCGAATTAATGCCTTCTATTAAAAGTTCAACAATATTTTCTGCAGTCCTACCTCTTAAATGCTTGTCCTGTCTTATAATTATTTCATCAAAATATTTTGCAGAAATAACGCCTAACTCTCTTATATCCTCATCTCTTCTATCGCCGGTACCACTGATGATTCCAACTTTTGGTGTACCATCCATTTTACCAACAAAATCGCACAGCAATTGAAGCCCTGCAGGATTATGAGCAAAGTCTGCAAGAAATTTAAAATGTTTAAACTCAAATAAATTTAGCCTGCCGGGAGTTTGTGTTGGCGAAGGAATAAAAGTTTCCAGTGCAAGTTTAATATCTGCCACTTTAATGTTCCTGTATAAGTAACAGGCTAGTATTGCTGGCAACGTATTCATAACATTGTGCAAGGCTTTTCCACCATAGGTTATAGGTATTTCAGAAACTTTTTGTACCCTTATTTTCCAAGTGCCTTTCATGATTGTTACAAACCCATTTTCAAATACAGAAGCCAGACCACCCGTTTTACAATGTTTTACAATTCTCGGATTATTTTCATCCATACTAAACAGTGCAACATTGCATTTTAATTCTTTCCTCATGTTATATACCAAATCATCATCCGCATTTAGAATGGCATACCCATGTTTGTAAACAGTTTCCGGCACTACTGATTTTACTTTCGCCATTTGCGTAAGACTATCGATGCCACCAAGCCCCATATGATCTGCAGTAACGTTAGTAACTATTGCAATATCACAGTTTCTAAAGGCAAGTCCGCTTCTTAAAATACCGCCTCGGGCAGATTCTAAAACAGCAAAATCAACTGTGGGGTCTTTTAGAACAAAATGTGCTGATGCGGGCCCGGTGCAATCGCCCTGCATCATCATCTGATTTTGTATATAAACACCATCGCTTGTTGTGTAGCCTACTTTATAACCTGCCGCTTTTGCAATATGCGCCACCAAGCGGGAAGTAGTGGTTTTTCCGTTTGTACCGGTAATGGCAATGATAGGAATACGCCCCGTATTTTCTTTTGGAAAAAGCATGTCAATAACGGGCTCTGCAACATTTCTTGCAATACCTTCAGATGGCTCAATATGCATACGGAAACCCGGCGCAGCATTTACTTCGAGCACTGCACCGCCATTTTCAGTAATGGGTACTTTTAAGTTAGGTGCCATTATATCGATACCGCAAATATCCAGACCAATAATTTTGCTAATCCTTTCCGCCATAAATATGTTGGAAGGATGAACTTCATCTGTAACATCGGTAGAAGTGCCGCCCGTACTGAGATTAGCTGTTGGTTTTACTAAAACCTGTTGCCCTTTTTGGGGCACTGTTTCTAACGTGTAACCCTTATCATCAAGCATTTTTTTTGTAAAATCATCAATAGTGATTTGTGTGAGCACTTTTTCGTGTCCGTAGCCTCGGCGTTCATCTTTATTTGTTTCCTCTATCAGCCATTGAACACTATGTTCACCATCACCGGTAACAGCTGCAGGTGTACGTAGCGCTGCACAAATAAACTTATAATTTACGCAGAGCAGCCTAAAATCAAAACCTGTAATAAATTTCTCAACTATTACACTCCTGCCATATTTTTGAGCTGCTGTTAAGGCCGCTAATGCCTGTTCGTAATTTATAATATTGGTTGTAGCGCCTTTGCCATGGTTTCCATTTAACGGTTTTAATACACAAGGGTACCCAATGTTTTCAACGGCACTTTGTAATTCCTCTTCACCACGAATAATACTTCCTTTAGGCACCGGTATTTCTGCGGATTGCAGCAATCTTTTTGTTTCATCTTTATCTCCCGCAATATCAACCGCAATACAACTTGTTGTGCCTGCAATTGTTGCTCTTATTCTTTGCTGATTAATGCCATAACCAAGCTGAACAAGGCTACTTTTATTTAATCTGATAAAAGGTATGCCACGCTTAGCAGCTTCCTCTACAATGCAGCCTGTACTTGGGCCGAGGCGAGTTTCTTCTCTCAGCTCTCTCATGCATTGTATATCCTCCGTTAAATCATACAGTTTCCCATCAATTAATGATTCACATACCCTAAATGCGGCTTTTGCTGCATATAAACCTACGGCTTCTTCCATATAATCAAAAACCACATAATATTCTCCTTCTGTACCTGTACCCCGAGTACGCCCAAAACCCATATCCATACCCGCCAACGTTTGAAGTTCTAATGCTATATGTTCCAATACATGTCCCATCCAGGTTCCTTCATCTACCCTTTGAAAAAAACCACCCGGCTTTAATTCACTGCACCGGTGTGTATATAAAGAGGGTAACATTTTTTCAAGATTTTTTCTGAAATCCTCAATTTTATTTGTGGGTTTATGCTCCATTTCTTCAAGATCAAGTTTCATTTGAATCAACTTGCCCCTGCGTATACTCCAATAATTAGGACCTCTAAGTGCTTTTAATTCTACAATTTTCATGTGTATTCTCTATTTCATTGTTTTACTACAAAAAAGAAAATTAGTGAAATGAATTTATATTGCAAAAAGAAAACAGTATTTCAAGATTTTTGAATTATGAGTATGTTCTCTTGTTATTTATAAAATGTATTTATTTAACAATACATAGCAGCAGATTATCTACATACATCGTCTTTTATAATAACTTTACAAACTATGGTTAGGAAATTATTTTCATTGTTATTTTGTCTGGTTATAGTTTCACAAATTTCTCACGCACAATGCACAACGCTTGGTCAAACACCTGTTACGGCATTTCCTGTATGTGGAACTGTATCTTTTTTTCAGCAGAATGTTCCCATTTGCACCAATAACAATTTATATGTTCCCGGCTGCGATGCAGATGGCACTGTCTACACAGATAAAAATCCATTTTGGTATAAATTCACCTGTTATCAAACCGGTACATTTGGTTTTCTAATAACACCTAATGATTTAGCTGATGATTATGACTGGCAATTGTATGATATAACAGGCTTGGATCCAAATGCAGTTTATAGCAATAGAAATATTGTTGTATCGGGTAACTGGAGCGGTACATCCGGCACAACAGGTACCGCAAATAATGGAGCAAATTTTTTACAATGCAGTTCAGTACCTGCAGATAATAAACCCCGGTTTGCTGCAATGCCTACCCTTATTTTAGGGCATAATTATCTTTTATTAATAAGCCATTATTCCGATTCGCAAAGTGGCTATACACTTTCATTTGGTGGAGGTACAGCAAGCATAACTGATCCCTTGGATCCTCATTTGGCAATGGCAACAGCACCATGCGATGGCACTGAAATCAGAATAAAAACAAATAAAAAAATAAAATGTTCCAGCCTTGCTGCAGATGGATCAGACTTTGAAGTAGTAAATGCAAATGGAATCATTTTTAACCCGATAAGTGCAACTTCTATACAATGCACCAATGGATTCGATCTTGACTCTGTTGCAATATTTTTAGCAACCCCACTCGCCCCCGGTTCATATAAAGTGAAAGCAAGTAATGGTACAGATGGTAATACTTTAAAAGACAATTGTGACAGATTAATTCCAGTGGGAGATTCAGCAAGTTTCACTGTTTTCCCTTTATTTCCTACATTAATGGATAGTTTAACAAAACCCGGTTGTGCACCACAAACACTTGAACTGGTTTTTAAAAAGAAGCTAAAATGCAGCAGCATTGATGCTGGTGGCGGAGACTTTTTTATTACCGGACCGTATACTGTAAATATAACAGGTGCAACCCCAAATTGTATAAATGGAATAGCCGATAAAATTATTTTACAATTAAACATGCCTTTGCAGGTAGGTGGTAATTTTAAAGTAAATCTTAAAACAGGGTCCGATGGAAATACTTTGCTTGATGAATGTGATGTGCAAACGCCATTACCTGATGAGGTAGCTTTTGTAATTAAGGATACAGTAAATGCAGATTTTGGAAAAACAATAGAATATACCTGTGCATTAAATACTGTTAGATACATCCATAGCGGAGCTAATATGGTAGATATGTGGCACTGGACATTTGGATCTGCACCCGATAATTTTACACAAAATCCGATAATCACTTATACCAATTTTGAACCGAAAACTACTACATTAATTGTGAGCAACGGCGTTTGTGCTGATACCAGCAGGCAACAGATAATTTTCGATAATTACCTCAAAGCAGATTTTGAAGTTACCCCGGTTATTTGTCCTCAGAAAAAAGCTTCATTTACCAATAAAAGTATTGGTAACATAACAGCGTATAAATGGAATTTTAAAAACGGTACTGTTTCTTCCCAAAAAGATCCTTTACCACAAACATTTATTCCTTTAGATGCAAGTGATTACAATGCCTTGCCTGAATTAATTATTGAAAATAACTTTGGTTGTTTTGATACAATTACGAAACCTGTGCAGGTTGTGTACACCTGTTTTATTGCAGTGCCTAATGCTTTTACACCCAATGGTGATGGGTTAAATGATTTTTTATATCCGTTAAAAGCTTACAACAGTACAAACCTTAGTTTTAGCATTTACAACAGATTGGGGCAACGGGTTTTTTATAGTAACAGCTGGCTAAATAAATGGGATGGCAAGTTAAAAGGAATACCACAAGACCCCGGCACTTATGTATGGACACTGGATTACATCAACAATGAAACTGGAAATAGAGTTGTTGAAAAAGGAACGAGTATATTGATAAGGTGAGATACTTCATAAAAGACTTTAGACAAAAGAAGATGGACAATGCATCTTCGACAATAGACAATTGGTAACCGAAACTATTTAAAAATAATCTTCAACGATTAACAAAAAAATTATGCAGCATTCACCGGTTTATTATGGCGAATATTTAGAACTGGACAAAATTATAGAAGCACAAAAACCCGTAAGTTTTAAAGAAGGTAACGAACCGGCACACGATGAAATGCTTTTTATAATTATTCATCAGGCTTATGAACTCTGGTTTAAACAGATTTTATTTGAAATAAATTCTGTAACAGATATTATGGCTAAAACCGCCATGGATGATAACTCTACAGATTTGCAAACGGTAGTGCATCGTTTGCAAAGAGTAAGCACCATTTTAAAAGTGCTCGTGCAACAGATAGATATTCTGGAGACAATGACACCTATGGATTTTCTTGATTTTAGAGATATGCTAAGACCCGCTTCCGGGTTTCAAAGCTGGCAGTTTAAAATTATTGAAGCAAAACTGGGATTAAAATTTGAGCAGCGCCATGGCCAGAGCTATTACACTTCTCAATTAAAGCAGCCAGATATTGACAGCATAAAAAATGCAGAGGAGGCTGATACAGTTATACAACTCATTAATACATGGCTGGAAAGAATGCCTTTTTTTAAAGAAGATGAATTATGGAAAAATTATAAAAATTCATCTGCGGAAAATACCGACCAACTTTTAAATAATATTCATCCATTTTGGAAAGATTATGAAAATATTTATGATGCAGGTCTAGCAGAAGCCGAAAAAATAAATGTTGATCATTTTAGAAGAATATTTTTTGAAGAAACAGAAAATAGTGAAAGAGCGTTAAGTCCGGAAGCCTGTCGTTCGGCATTATTTATTATGATCTACAGAGGTTATCCAATGTTGGAGTTACCTTTTCAATTGCTGGATACATTACTTGAAATTGATAACCAGTTAGGCAACTGGCG
>JAYVVD010000173.1:0-6716 GCA_043787295.1 Ferruginibacter sp.
CGTTACAATCTCTAATCCTTGAGTTAATGCAGTTTTAATTTCAGCTATTTTATTTTGGTTGTTTGTAGCGAATATTAATTTCATGAAAATTATTTATCAGATTGAAAATATTTTTTTAAGCGCCATCCAAAGTTGTTTCTTCTCTTCCTTATCTGATGATAATTTTTGCAAAGACGGGGCACATAAATATTGTTGCTTGTTGTATATCTGCACTTGGTACATTGGTATAAGTACAGGAAATCCTAGCGCCTGTGGTTCTGTACCAATAAAAAGAATTGTTGATGGCGCAAAGGTTTTAATAAGGTTTTCATAAACAACACATTCATTGCTATAACTGTTTACTAATGCAGCATCTGCCATCGTTATATTACATGCGCTCAGTATGTTCATTAAAAAACTAAGTTCATCATCACCCAAAAATTTGTGATCTTTTTCATTTACAAGTATTAAAATATGCTTGTTGTTTTTTCCTAAATAATTTATTCCGCTATCGTTTTTATCATCTGGTAAAATATTTTTTTCTGTTTCTACTTTTGGGTTCATCTCTGTATTTCCATCATTAGCGAAAGATATATCAACTAATGTTTTTTCATACATTTTTTTTACTAAAAAAGGAGATAGTTTTATATCATCTAAGCTCATAGTATGTGCTTTTGCAGGTTAATTTTCGTTTCTTTGCACAAAAATAAACGATTATGATTGCTGCTGTTAATTTTAATATAACCAAGATAGAAAGAAGTAAATTAAACAATATCAATCTTGAGAATATTCCTTTCGGAAAATACATGACAGATTACATGCTTGAGATTGATTATGAAAACGGCAAATGGCAAACGCCTGAAATAAAGCCATACCAACCAATGTTAATGGCTCCATCTCTTGCCGCTATTCATTATGGGCAATCTATATTTGAAGGCATTAAGGCCTATAAAAATGCAGATGGTGAACCATATATTTTCAGGCCATTGGATAATTTTAAAAGATTTAATAAATCTGCTGAAAGAATGCAGATGCCAACTATACCTGAAGAAATTTTTATAGATGGTATGAAACAACTTATTAAACTGGATGGCAACTGGATTCCTGCAAAAGAAGATCACTCTCTTTACATCCGTCCTTTTATGTTTAGTACCGATGAAACAATTGGTGTAAAGCCAAGCGAGAATTATAAGTTCATGATTATTTTGAGCCCAACAGGTCCATATTATGCAACTCCCATGCGCATTTATGTAGAAGAACAATATGTGCGTGCAGTGCCGGGGGGTATTGGCTTTGCAAAAGCTGCCGGTAATTATGGCGGTTCTATGTATCCTACAGCACAGGCAAAATTAAAAGGCTACGATCAGGTGTTATGGACAGATGCTTTTGAGCACAAATACGTGCAGGAATGCGGCACCATGAATGTAATGTTTGTTATAGGAAATACAGTAGTAACACCTGACCTTACCAATGGGACAATTTTAGACGGTGTTACAAGAGACAGTGTAATTGTATTGCTAAGAGAAATGGGTTTAGAAGTGGAAGAAAGACCATTAAATATTGATGAAGTTATTGAAGCGCATAAAGCTGGTACTTTAAAAGAAGTTTTTGGTACTGGAACAGCTGCAACTATATCATTAATTAAAGAGCTGCGTTATAAAGATTACATTATGAAATTTGATGTTGAAAAATGGGAAGTTGCACCTAAAGTGAAAAAGATGCTGAACGATATTCGTTATGGTAAATCAACAGATAATAATGGTTGGATGATGAAATTGTAATTAAACAGACGATAAACAAGTGAAATAGATTTCTAATAATCGGGTAGATTGCAAAGTAAAAGGAAGTTTTTTTTATGCTGATTTAAAAGTCAAATAAGAAAAATGACATTTTTTTAATTATTTGAGTTTTTTTAAAACATAAATTCCTACCTTTGCCGTCCGAAAAAAAAGGTTATATAAATGCCAACTATAAATCAACTGGTAAGAAAAGGAAGAGAGATTATTAAAGCAAAGAGCAAATCCAGAGCATTGGATTCTTGCCCTCAGCGTCGTGGTGTGTGTACGAGAGTATACACAACAACTCCTAAAAAGCCAAACTCTGCATTGCGTAAAGTAGCAAAAGTTCGTCTTACTAATAAAATCGAGGTCATTGCCTACATTCCTGGCGAAGGTCACAACTTACAAGAGCACAGCATCGTATTGATACGTGGCGGTAGGGTAAAAGATTTGCCTGGTGTTCGTTATCACATCGTTCGTGGTTCATTAGATACTGCAGGTGTGAAAGACCGTAAGCAAAGCCGTAGTAAATACGGAACTAAAAGAGCAAAGAAATAGTATCAAATAAGTAGTATTGAGTATTGAGATAATTTCATAACTCATGATTCATAACTCATAATTAATATAAAACAATGCGTAAAGCACAAGCAAAAAAACTCCCTTTAGCACCAGATCCTAAGTTTAACGATAAATTAGTTACCCGTTTTGTAAATAATTTAATGTGGGCAGGTAAAAAAAGTGGAGCATATAATATTTTCTATACCGCATTAGACAAAGTTGCTAAAACTACAGGCGAAGAAGGATACGAAGTTTGGAAAAGAGCATTGACTAACATTACACCAGGTGTAGAAGTAAGAAGTAGACGTATTGGTGGTGCTACCTTTCAAATTCCTGCAGAAGTTCGTCCTGACAGAAAAGTATCTCTTAGTATTAAATGGATGGTACGTTATAGCCGTGAAAGAAACGGGCGTAGCATGTCAGACAAATTAGCTAATGAAATAGTTGCAGCAAGTAAAGGCGAAGGTGCATCTTACAAAAAGAAAGAAGATACACATCGTATGGCTGAAGCAAATAAGGCTTTTGCTCACTTTCGAATCTAACTATAATAAATTTTACATCGTAAACCATCCTGAAAACGGATGGTTTTTTTTATAGGTATAAGGATATTGAAAAAAGCCAAGTATTTCTACTTTACTTTCACCAAATTTTTTATCATTCCATTAAAAATAAAATAATGAAATGGCAGTACGCTGAGCCAGTATAACCTTCCCCACAAGCCTGTTGGGCGAAAGGTGGCCGTTTGACGAAGTTGTATTTTATTATGGCGTTTCATAATTTTAAATTCAAGCCATGCTTCTCCTGGCAACTTCATTTCCGCATATAGGAGTAATCTTTTATTGTTTTTATCTGCAATTAATACTCTCCAAAAATCGAGTGCATCGCCTCTGTTTATTTCGCTGGAGTGTGTACGGCCTCTTCGTAGACCAACACCTCCCATAAACTTATCCATAAGACCTCTAACTTTCCATAACCTGTTGCCGTAATACCAACCTTTTGCACCGCCGATACTCCAAATATTGTGCAATACTTTTTCAACGTTTTCTGGCTCTAGCTCTCGCCATTTTAAATCTTTATAACAACCATAAATCGGTATTTCAATTTGATCCATCCATTGTTGGTTTGCATTAGAGGAGGCAAATGAATCTTTCCAACTACTGAGTACAAGGTTTTGTTCAATTTTTTCAAAAGCAAGCTTTACCGCTTCTTTATAAGGAAGGAGTTTTATATTTAAATCCGTAGCGAGTGAGTTTGGTTCTGCTATCACATTTACCTTCATACTATTTACCAAATTAATGGCTAAAGGGTACGAGGTAGATGTTACAAAATAAAGCCAGTAAGAAGAAATGCGTGGGGTCATTATGGGGATAGTGATTATCCATCTTTTTAATTTTCTTACTTCTGCAAATTGAAGGAGCATTTGTTTGTAACTTAATGTCTCGTTGCTGCTTATATCAAAATGGTTATTAAAAGTAGTTTCTTTTAATAAAACACCTGCAATAAATTCAATTACATTTCTTACCGCAATCGGTTGACATTTTGTATTTACCCATTTGGGAGTAATCATTATCGGTAGCTTTTCTACAAGATCTCTCATAATTTCGAAAGATGCACTCCCCGAACCTACAATAATGCCCGCCCGCAAAGCTGTGACCGGAATAGAACTTTTCTTTAATTTATTTTCTACTGCAAGACGAGATTGTAAATGTTTTGATAAATGCATTTCATTTACAATGCCTGTAAGGTAAATAATTTGTTTGCAATTTGTTTTTTCTATAAGGCTTAGAAAATTAATTGCAGCAGCCAGTTCCTTTTTTTCAAAATCACCTGCGGTACTCATGGAATGAATGAGAAAATAAGCAGCATCAATATGTTCAGGAAATTTAGTTGTTGCATTTTTTTCCAAAAAATCTACCTCTATTGTTTCAATGTTGGGATGATTTTGTTGATCTTCAAAACGCTCTTTATCTCTAACACAACAATATAAATGATACCCTTGTTCTAATAATACAGGAATTAAACGCTGACCAATATAGCCGTTTGCACCGGTGAGGAGAACATTTAGTGACAAATGCTTATTTTTAAAGTTAAAGAAGGAAATTGATTTGTTAAAGCTAACACTTGTTTGTGTTATAGAAACCAACTAAGATAAAACGGCTTCTGTTTAGGTTTAACCGATATTACAGCTTGTTTTATTACATTAAATGCTTACCTTTGCGGCGCTAAAAGCTTCGGCAAAATAATAATTTGGTTGACGCTGAACGTTTTAGCATATTATGAGAGCCTTATAAAAAATATTAACCCCTTACTGCAGTGCGGTAATCTACAAGGGGAAATTTATGCAAACATAACTGCATAAAAAGCTGAATAAAGATTTACAAGTACAAGTGAGTGACACAACAATGATGAGAAGAGCTGCTTCTTTGTTTGGACAATAAAAATTAATACAAATTTTAAATTAAATATAAAATGGGAGACTTACGTTATCAACGAAACTTTGGTATTGCTGCGCACATTGATGCGGGTAAAACCACTACTACAGAGCGTATCCTTTACTACACCGGTGTAAACCATAAAATAGGTGAAGTACATGATGGTGGCGCTACAATGGACTGGATGGCTCAGGAACAAGAAAGAGGTATCACAATTACAAGTGCTGCTACTACCTGTTTTTGGAATTTTCCAATGGATCAGGGTGTTAAAAATGCTGATACAAAACAATATAAATTTAATATTATTGATACTCCGGGTCACGTGGATTTTACCGTAGAGGTAGAACGTAGTCTTCGTGTATTGGATGGTTTGCTTGCATTATTTTGTGCAGTAAGTGGTGTAGAGCCACAATCTGAAACAGTTTGGCGCCAGGCAAATAAATACAAAGTACCACGTATAGGTTTTGTAAATAAAATGGATAGAAGTGGTGCTGATTTCTTAAACGTTGTGAAGCAGGTTCGTGAAATGCTTGGGGCTAAAGCAGTGCCTTTGCAGTTACCAATTGGTGCCGAAGACAACTTTACCGGTGTGGTAGATTTAATTACCATGAAGGGTATTGTATGGAACGAAGAAGATAAGGGAATGACTTTTAAAGAAGTTCCAATCCCCGACGATATGGCCGAGGAAGTAGCTCAGTACCGTCAGGAATTGATTGAAGCTGTTGCAGATTATGATGAAAAACTATTGGAAAAATTCTTTGATGATCCTAATACGATCACAGAAGATGAAGTACATGAAGCTATCCGTAAAGCAACCATTGATATTTCTATCATTCCTATGATGTGTGGTTCATCTTTTAAAAACAAAGGTGTGCAAACTGCTTTGGATGCGGTTGTAAGATATTTACCTGGTCCATTGGATATAGAGGCTGTAAAAGGAACCAATCCTGATACAGAAGAAGAAATTTTTCGCCATGCAGATCCTAAAGAACCATTTAGTGCTTTGGCATTTAAAATTATGACCGATCCCTTTGTAGGTCGCCTGGCTTTCTTCCGTGCATACAGTGGACGTTTAGATGCAGGTAGTTATGTGTTGAACACCCGTACAGGTAAGAAAGAACGTATTAGTCGTATTATGCAGATGCATGCAAATAAACAAAACCCTGTAGATTTTATTGAAGCAGGAGATATTGGTGCAGCAGTAGGTTTTAAAGATATTAAAACGGGAGATACCTTGTGCCACGAAGATCATCCGATCGTATTGGAATCAATGACCTTCCCCGAGCCGGTTATATCTATTGCAATTGAGCCTAAAACACAGGCTGACGTTGATAAAATGGGTATGGCTATTGCGAAGTTGGTTGAGGAAGATCCTACATTACGTGTACGTACAGATGAGGAAACTGGACAAACAATCTTGAGTGGAATGGGTGAATTACACCTTGAGATCATCATTGATAGAATGAAGCGTGAATTTAAAGTAGAGATTAACCAAGGTGCGCCAATGGTTGCTTACAAAGAAGCGTTCAGACAATTAATAACACATAGAGAAACCTACAAAAAGCAAACGGGTGGTAGAGGTAAATTTGGTGATATTGCTTTTGATCTTGGTCCGGCAGATGCAGAATGGTTAGCAGCGAACCCATTGGGTGGAATTCAGTTTGTAAATGAAATATTTGGTGGTAGTATTCCGAAAGAATTTATTGCCCCAATATTAAAAGGTTTTACAGGAAGTATGACTAGTGGAGTACTTGCAGGTTACCCTGTCGTGAACATGAAAGTAAGAATATTTGATGGTAGCTACCATGATGTGGATAGTGATGCAATATCTTTTGAATTGTGTGCAAAGCAAGGATACCGTGAAGCAGGCCGTAAAGCAAAACCTGTTTTGCTTGAGCCGATTATGAAAGTAGAAGTGCTTACACCAGATCAATACATGGGTGATGTAACGGGCGATCTTAACCGTCGC
>JAYVVD010000174.1:0-2139 GCA_043787295.1 Ferruginibacter sp.
GTATTATCAGCCACTGAAATTATTTTTAATTGTTTCATTGTATTGGTTGCCTCATCCGGCAGCACATAATATATTTTATCTGTACCATCACTTATAATAAGATTGGTTCCATCGTTCGTGATTCCCCATCCTTCATAACCCCAATGCAATGTTTTTATAGGGTGCATAATATCATTCTGATTGTAAACAAATATTTTATTATTCTTCCAGGTAAGCTGGTAGATCTTATCCTTAAAAAGTGTAATTCCTTCTCCAAAAATTGTTGAGTCAGGTATCAAATATTTTTTTTCAACTTTGCCTGATTTGGGATCAACAATTCTAAGTGTTGATTCTTGAAATTGCCCTGTGCCTTCATACAATTTTCCATTATAAAATTGCAAGCCTTGTGTAAAAGCAGCAGGATCATGAGGAAGAACTGTATCAATAGAAAAAGTGATGGGGAGTGGTGCAGGTAAATTGTTTACCTTACTTATTGGATTATCATCTACCGGTTTATCACCTGTATTACATGCGGAAAATACTGATATCATTACAATCGTAAATATTCTTTTGGTCATATTCTATTTTATTTGTAAAAATAGTAAACGCCATTGGTTTGTACGTTAAGCAATTGCAAAAGAAAAGTGTATAAACCCTTGTATTTCTGGTTAAATTAGATTTCCTTTGTATCCAACACCTCTGTTAAACGGTTAATACTCCCCTAACGTAATTATACCATTTAAATTTATCAATTGCAGTTGTGTTATCTGCCCTGTTACTCCAACATCCATTGTTAGACCGAAATTATTATTGGAAGGATTATTGTACCGTTGAAAACAAGACAAAGAAATGGAATTACTTAGAGTATCAAAAGTGGCATTTAGCCTGTGTTTACTATTTATCGCATCTTTTGCTACTGCGCAACGTTGTGCAACTTATGAGTATTCCAAAAAATATCCTGCTGCAAATAATTTCTCTAAAACCCGTATTTCAGAAACATCCAAGCCTATAAGAGATACTCTTTTAAATGAAGTAATTACAATCCCGGTTGTGGTTCATGTGTTATATAATAATGCAGCACAAAATATTAGCGATGTACAAATTCTTTCACAATTTCAATCTTTAAATAACGACTACCGTAAATTAAATGCTGATGCTGCAAATATTCCGGCAGCGTTTGCACCTTTTGCAGGGGATTCAAGAATTGTTTTTTGTCTTGCAAAGATAGATGCTGCAGGAAAAGCAACTACAGGTATCATTCGTAAGTATACATCAGAACAAAGCTGGATTGCTGATGACGGAATGAAATTTTCAGCGCAGGGTGGAGACAATGCATGGGATTCAAAACGATATTTAAATATCTGGATTTGTAATTTATTTGGAAGAAGTCTTGGTTATTCAAGCCTTCCCGGCTCGCAGCCTGATAAAGACGGCGTGGTAATTCAATATAATGCTTTTGGTACTACAGGCACCCTAACAACTCCTTTTAATAAAGGCAGAACACTTACCCACGAGGCAGGACATTGGTTAGGATTAAAACATCTTTGGGGTGATGCAAATTGCGGTGATGATGGCATTGCTGATACGCCTCCCCAACAAAATTATAATAATGGATGCCCGTCGTTTCCGCATAAAACCGCATGCTCAATAAATGGCAATGGAGATATGTTCATGAACTTTATGGACTTTACTGATGATGCCTGTATGTATATGTTTACCAAAGGTCAGGCAGTAAAAATGAGAAGCATGTTCGCAATTGGTGGCGCCAGAAATACTTTTTTAAATTCGATAGTATGTGATAGCAGTTCGGTACAGCGTGGTGCTGTGGCAATTGATCCTGCTGCAACAAAAGCAACAATTTTATTGTTCCCCAACCCGGCAATAAAATTCATAACTATTGAAACTAAGAACGCTTCTGATATTGGAAAAATAGTTAAGATCTGCAATGTTTATGGCGGCGTGGTAATATCACAATTGTTACTTACTCAAAAAACTTTAATTACAATTCAGCATTTGCCCGCAGGTGTTTATTTTGTAAAAGTGGGCGATGGTAAAGAGAATAAAACTATAAGGTTTGTAAAGGAATAAATTACATAGCCTGACTAATTAATTGTTCAGACTTATATTCCTTTTTAGTATAGACTACATTTCTTTCTTTCA
>JAYVVD010000175.1:0-4351 GCA_043787295.1 Ferruginibacter sp.
TTCAGGTACTGCGTATGGAAGCAGGAAGACAAATAAATATTACTGACGGGAACGGCACCATTTGTACGACGGAAATTACTGAAGCGCATAAGAAAAAGTGTGCTGTAAAAATCTTACATACTTTAAAACAAAATATATCTACACATAAAGTTTGCGTTGCAATTTCTCCCGTAAAAAACAGCAGCAGGTTTGAATGGTTTTTAGAAAAAGCTACTGAAATAGGCGTTACGGAAATAGTTCCTTTGATGTGTGACAGAACAGAAAAACAATTTTTGAAATTTGAAAGGTTGCACGGGATTTTGATAAGTGCCATGTTACAATCTCAACAGGCATGGTTACCGGTTTTAAAAGAACCAATAAAGTTTAAAAAATTTATAAAAGAAAATAATTCCAACAATAAATTTATTGCGCATTGCGAAGAACAGCATAAGACTTCTCTTAAAGAAATAGTCGAACAAGCATCTAATGAATTTAATAATCAATCAACAATTCTTATAGGGCCTGAAGGCGATTTTACAAAGGATGAAATTGATTTTGCACTGCTAAATAATTTTACCCCAGTTACTTTAGGTCATACAAGATTAAGAACAGAAACTGCAGCATTGGTGGCGGCTACATTACTTTGTATAAGTTAATGGGCCGTGTCAGAATTTGATGATCTTTTATCTTCAATCCATGGCTCATTAAGCCTTACAACCCTTTTCTTTTTTTGTCTTTTTAGCATGGTCATGTTAAGCAACTCAACCAAAAAGGAGAAGGCCATACCAAAATAAATATAATTTTTTAACCCAAGTGCATGTGCTTTTTCAGGAGTCCAACCTTCCATTACCAAACTCAAACCGATCATCACTAAAAAAGAAAGTGCCAGCATTTTTAATGTAGGATGTTTATGAATAAAAGAAGAAATGACCGGACTGAAAATAAACATAATAATCATGGCAATAACAACTGCTGCTATCATAATTTCAACATATTTTGCTGTACCTCCAGCGGTAATAATACTGTCAAAAGAAAAAACAGCATCAATAATAACGATTTGTAAAAGTGCTTTACTTAAGGTTAATTTGTTGCTCTGGTTGTGGGTTTCGCTTGGGTCTTCCCCTTCAAGTTTACCATGAATTTCTTTTACTGATTTGTATATCAAAAATAAACCTCCAACAAGCATTACAATACTCGCAAGGTCAAAACCTTTTCCGAACCAGCTCTCAGGTATAATAAAATTTCCTTTTTGAGAAAGCAACCATCCAAGTGCCAATAACAAAAGGCTTCTTACAATTATTCCCGAAACCATCCAAAACCTTCTCGCATTTTTTTGCTGCTTCGCATCTGGCAGCCTGTTCATAATTATGCTTACAAAAATTACATTGTCTATTCCTAAAACTACTTCAAGCATAACCAATACAAAAAAACTTATGATACTTTCTGATGTAAATAAATGACCCATGTTTTTGTGAAATGTGATTTTTAAAATCGTCCTCTCTTTTGTATTTAATCTAATTTCTAATGTTTAATTATCTATTATTTTTTCGGGCTGCAAGATACCTGCAAATATTTTTTACAATTGCAGGGCCTTCGTAAACAAAGCCTGTCCAAACTTGTACCAAAGATGCACCGGCATTTATTTTTTCTGCAGCATCTGCTCCTGTAAAAATTCCACCACTTGCTATTATAGTAATGGTGCCTTTTGTTTTTTGTGAAATATATTCCACCATTTCTGTTGCTCTGTTTTTTATAGGTAACCCACTTAATCCACCTGCTCCAATATTTTTGAGCTGCAAAGTTGAGGTTTCAAGTTTTGATCTGTCGAGGCTTGTATTTGCAATAACCAAACCATCCAGATTTATTTCTACTGCTAAATCTATTACGTCATCAATTTGTGTTTGTGTAAGATCAGGTGCTATTTTTAAAAGTATTGGCCTTTGAGTAGCAAAATTTTTATTGAGATTTTGTAGGTGTAATAATATTTTTTTTAGTGGTTCTTTTTCCTGTAGTTCTCTTAAGCCAGGCGTATTAGGGCTACTTACATTTACTACAAAATAATCTACGTAATCGTGTAAAGCATTAAAACAAATTTCATAATCCTTCCAAGCATTTTCGTTGGGGGTAATTTTATTTTTGCCTATGTTGCCACCAATTATTAGTTTGCAATTTGCAAGTTCTTCGCCACCTGCCAAGTGCTGATTTTTTATCAACTGTATTTTGTCAACTGCTAAGTGCCAATTCCTAAGCCTTTCTTTTACTATTTCCACTCCCTCATTATTAAAGCCCATGCGGTTTATAAGAGCTTTGTCTTTTGGTAAACGAAACAACCGAGACGTTGGGTTTCCATCTTGTGGTAAAGGGGTTACAGTTCCAATTTCTATACATCCAAAACCAAGTGCTTCCAACTCATTTAAATATTTAGCATTTTTATCGAAACCTGCAGCAAGTCCCACAGGGTTTTTAAATGATAATCCAAAGACATCTTTAAGCAAATCGTTTTCGGGAATAAATTGTTTTTGTATTATTTTTTTAATGAAAGGAAAACGACAAAAAAAACGCAAAATGTTCATGGAAAAATGATGCACTTTTTCAGCATCGAACATAAAAAGAAAACTGCGAAGAAGGTTGTACATAATTGCTGCAAATATACTTTATCATTTTTTTTGAAAATTGATTAAAAATGATAACTTTGACAAAAGGTTGCATAAACAACTAAGTGAATGTAATATAATAGATTTTAGATTAAAGACACAAGACATTGCGCTTAGATAAAAGTTGAAAAGTGGTTTACCGTTGATGGGCTGCGGGATAGAAGTGGAAATACTTTTTTGCCGCCTTTGGGCAAAAAAGATTGTAACGTATAGCCCGAACAAAAGTTGAATAGAGATTCAATATTGAGAGCCCCAAAAAGAAAAGGAAAATGAATTTATAACATACCATCTGTGTAGGTAGTCCTTCGTCAGTGGTCTTTTAAAATATACAACATGCAAGAAGCATACATAGTTGCAGGCTACAGAACGGCCGTTACAAAAAGTAAAAAAGGTGGTTTTAGATTTACCCGTCCAGATGATTTAGCCATAGATGTAATAAAAGGTTTGCTGGCCAGCGTGCCGCAACTTGATCCAAAAAGAGTAGATGATGTAATTGTAGGTAATGCTGTACCCGAAGCGGAGCAAGGGTTGCAGGTAGGAAGAATTATTGCCGCAAGGGCAGTAGGTTTTTCGGTTCCGGGAATAACTGTTAATAGATATTGTGCAAGTGGCCTGGAAAGTATTGCAATGGCTACGGCAAAAATACGCAGCGGTATGGGTGAATGTTTTATTGCCGGTGGTGTGGAAAGTATGAGTTTAGTACCTACTGCGGGTTGGAAAACAGTGCCTGCCTATTCAATTGCTAAAGACGAGCCTGATTATTATTTAAACATGGGACTTACTGCTGAAGCAGTGGCTGCAGAATATAATGTGAACAGAGTTGATATGGATGCTTTTAGTTACAATAGCCACCTGAAAGCAGCAAATGCAATAAAAGAAGGGTATTTTAAAAGCGGTATTTTGCCAATAAATGTTGAGCAGGTTTATGTAGATGAAGCGGGTAAGAAAAAAACGAAATCTTACATTGTAGATACTGATGATGGCGTGCGTACAGATACTACTTTAGAAGGGTTGGCAAAATTAAAACCAGCGTTTGCGGCAGGTGGCACAGTAACGGCTGGTAACTCTTCACAAACGAGTGATGGTGCAGCTTTTGTTTTGGTGATGAGTGAGCGTATGGTAAATGAATTAGGCTTAAAACCAATTGCCCGGTTAGTAAATTGTGCAAGTGCCGGTGTACATCCCCGTATTATGGGCATTGGCCCCGTTGAGGCTGTGCCAAAAGTTTTAAAGCAGGCAGGTATGAATTTAAGTGATATTGATTTGTTTGAATTGAACGAGGCTTTTGCATCTCAATCATTGGCTGTTATTAGAGAGCTTGGGTTGAATGCAGATATTGTAAATGTAAATGGTGGTGCAATTGCGCTTGGTCATCCCTTGGGTTGCAGTGGTGCAAAATTATCTATACAGTTGATACATGATATGAAACGGCTGAATAAAAAATATGGTATTGTAACTGCTTGTATTGGAGGCGGACAGGGCATTGCGGGGATTATTGAGCATATAGAATAGCACTATTTATGTTTATCTCAATATCATTAAATAAACCACAACTTTCAATGGATGTTTATCTTTTTAAATAAATATAAAAATTAAATTTATTAACTTAACACTATAAAAACCCGTTGGCGGAGTTAATAAGCTAAGGTATGCTTTACCGTGCCGACGGGTTTGTTGTATACAAATTTGTTTAAGAACTGTAAAACTGTCAAGGCGGT
>JAYVVD010000176.1:0-4097 GCA_043787295.1 Ferruginibacter sp.
CTTCAAAATCCAGAACATATTTTATCAAGGTTTTTCCTTTGTGGCATTAGCCATCTTAAAACAGATGCAGCTACAAGGAGTTTGTTTCATATAAACGATGCTGAAAAAGAATTTATTTTAAATGCAGCAAGGGCTTTGGGAATAAGAAGTTTATTTATACTAAATACCTGTAACCGCACAGAAATTTATGCCTATGTGGCTGATGAATCAGTTTTGAGAAATTTATTTATTGAGTGCAAAAAAATTGATCCGGAGCTTTTCAAACAAAAATATTACACCAAAACAAACAAACAGGCGTTACGACATTTATTTGAAGTTGCTGCCGGTTTAGATTCGCAGATATTAGGCGATTTTGAAATACTTGCACAATTAAAACAAGCTGTAGCATTTAGTAAAAACCAAAATCTTATTGGCCCAATAATGGATCGTACAATAAATTTTGCTTTACAGGCTTCAAAAAAAATTAAAACAAATACTTCATTAAGTACGGGCACAACATCTGTGTCATTTGCGGCAATAGAATGGTTAAAAAAGAATACTGATACCACAGGCAAAAAAATTGCGCTGGTTGGTTTGGGTAAATTCGGAACGTTGATAGGGAAAAATTTAAAACATTATTTTAGAAACAGTAACATCGTAGTTTGTAACAGAACAGATGAAAAAGCAATAAAATTTGCAAAAGAAAACGGAATTGAATATCAACTTTTTCAAAATTTGCCTCAGTTGGTCAATGACGCTGATATTGTAGTTGTAAGTACACAGGCCACTGAACCTACAGTGATGCCACAATTTATCACCGATCAAAAAAACAGAATTTTTCTTGACTTATCTATACCATCAAATGTTCATCATTGCATAAAATATTTGCCTAATCAGCAATTGGTTAATGTAGATGATATAAGTGTTATTTTAAACGATACAATTAGGAAACGAACAAACGAAATTCCTGCTGCACATAAAATTATTGATGAAATCAAAGACGAATTTCTTACATGGTTAAGCAGCCACAGCCATTCTCCTATGGTAAAAGATATGAAAGATAAATTGCTTGCGCTATCCAAATCAGCAGACGTTTGCGAAATGGCAGATAGTCTTGAGTATAATTTTATTTCGTCGCAGGATGAGCATACAATTAATAAAACCATCAGCAGGCTGGCAGTTAACTTAAAAAATACAAATGAAAAAGGTTGTCAGTTTATTGATGCATACAATCATTACTTTAGTCAGAAGATAAGTGAGTAAATCCCCGGTAAAAATAGGAACAAGAGATAGCCCGCTTGCCCAATGGCAATCTAAACAGGTAAAGCAATTATTGCAATACAAAAATATAGAGAGTGAGCTGGTTTTAATAAAAAGTGAAGGCGATCTAAATCTTACAACGCCACTTTACGAAATGGGCGTGCAGGGAATTTTTACAAAAACATTGGATGCTGCACTTCTAAACCACCAAATTGACATTGCCGTACATTCTTATAAAGATATTCCAACCAAACTGGCAAATGGGCTTGTAATAGCTGCTGTTTTAAAAAGAGGTAATCCTTACGATTTACTTGTTATAAACCGTGAAAAAGTATATAGCAAAACAGAACTTTCCTTAGTGAAAGATGAGAAAGCTACTTTTGGAAAAAAAGATTCACCTGGCATTACAACAGATATAATGAAGGCGGCTTTTCAGTCAACTGTTAGCGAAAATAATACAAGTGATTTACCGCTTATTATAGCCACAAGCAGTGCAAGACGAAAAGCACAATTACTTAATAAATTTCCAAACGCTGTGATTGAAAACCTTCGTGGTAATGTAAATACAAGAATAAAAAAGCTGAACGAATCTAATTGGCATGGAGCCATTTTTGCGGCTGCAGGAATTGAACGATTAGGATTTGGACATGTTGAAGGAATAGAATTGAAATGGATGCTGCCTGCGCCTGCGCAAGGTTCTATAGCTATTGTATGCAGAAGAGATAATACAGAAATATTAGAAGTATGTAACCCACTAAACCATCGGGATACAGAAATATGTAATGCCGTGGAAAAAGATTTTCTAAGGATTTTAATGGGCGGCTGTAGTACACCAATTGGTGCGTATGCAATAATAAAAAACAATGCAATAATTTTTAAAGGAAATATTTTATCGCCAAACGGCGAGAAGAAAGTTGAGGTTGAAATTAAAGGGAATATTGAAGACTACAAAAATATTAGTACGGTAGCTGCACACGATATTTTAGAAAAAGGTGGTAAAGAGATTGTTAATAGCTTTAATAAAATTGTTGAAGACAATGAATAATAATTTCAGCATATTGACTACTAAAAGTTTAAAGCCATATATAAAAGAACAGTTGGTAAATAAGGATTTTAATGTGCTGGAACATGATTTTATTAGATTAGAAGAAGTTAAGAATAACGAGTTTAATTCTATTTTAAATACTCATCTTGCAAATTATATTTTTACAAGTAAAAATGCTGTTCGTTTTTTTATTGAAAAGGCTGGTGATAATAAAATAAATATAAATAAGAAAGCATTTTTTTGTGCCTTGTCCGGTGAAACCCAAAAAGCACTCTTAGATGAAGGGTTTACTGTTAATATTGTAGCTGATAATGCAGCAGATCTCGCAAAAAAAATAATTAAAGAAAGAAGTTTTACAGAATACATTTTTTTTTGCGGAGATAAGAGAAGACATGAACTTCCTGACTTATTAAAAAATGGAGGTGTTGCAGTATTAGAACAGGTTCTGTATAAAAATATTGAACAGTCAAAAAAAATAGACAGTAATTTTCAGGCAATCATGTTTTTTAGCCCAAGTGCCGTTCAAAGTTTTTTTGATAAAAATGTTTTACCAAAAAACACTACTTGCTTTTGTATAGGGTACACCACAGCAAATGCATTAAAAAATTACAAAATATCTAATAAAATTATAGTCAGTAATTATCCATCTCAGCAAAATATGGTGGATGTGTTGCTGAACTATTTTAATATAAAGAATTAAAATAGAAATTATATGAGTGATTTATTGGTGACACCAAACAACATTTCAGGTATAAAAAATGATTTGTTTTTACAAGCATTACAAGGAAATAAAGTGGAAAGACCACCCGTGTGGATGATGAGACAGGCGGGAAGATATTTACCCGAATACATGGTACTTAAAAGAAAATATGATTTTTTTACAAGAGTACAAACGCCGGAACTGGTTTGTGAAATAACTTTACAACCTGTAGACATTATTGGCGTAGATGCTGCTATTTTATTCAGTGATATTTTAGTAATACCGCAGGCAATGGGTTTAGAAGTTCAGATGAATGAAGGACAGGGACCGTTGTTGCCTCACCCAATTAAAACACCGGAAGATTTGCAGAGAGTTATGGTGCCTGATGTTGCAGAACGTTTGCATTATGTAATGGAAGCCATTACCCTCACAAAAAAAACGTTGGATAATAAGATACCACTTATAGGTTTTGCGGGTGCGCCGTTTACTATTCTATGTTATATGGTGGAAGGTAAAGGCAGTAAAACATTTGATAAAGCAAAAGCATTTTGTTACCAGCATCCACTGGCAGCGAGGCAATTATTGCAAATGATAACTGATACAACCATACAATATTTAAAAGCACAAATAACAGCAGGCGCAGATGTGTTGCAGGTATTTGATAGTTGGAGTGGCTTGCTTTCTCCCGCAGATTTTGAAAGTTGGGCTCAGCCTTATTTATTGCAGATACAGCAAGCTCTACAACCGCTTTGCCCGATAATTTTATATCCTAAAGGAAGTTGGTATGCAATGAAGGATTTAGCTGACAATGGTACAATGGCAATGGGCGTAGACTGGTGCATAAAGCCGCAGTTTGCAAGAGAGTTGGTAGGGCCACACGTAACACTTCAGGGTAATTTAGACCCTTCAAAATTGTTACAGACAACAGGAGAAATTAAAATGGATGTGCATAATATGATCAACGCTTTTGGGGCACAACGTTACATTGCAAATCTTGGCCATGGTATGACGCCCAATATTCCGGTAGACCATGCAAGAGCATTTGTAGATGCGGTTAAGGAATGGAGAGGGTGAACAGGGAATAGTAAATCATAAATATCAATTAAATGCAAA
>JAYVVD010000177.1:0-2636 GCA_043787295.1 Ferruginibacter sp.
AAAAAACCGGCATATTTTTTTATTAAATTCATACTATTAGTTTTAAAAATTAAATAATTATTCAGTTACGTTTTTATCTTTTTTGTTAATGTACAAAGCACCAATTACAAAACAAACACCTGCAATAATAATCGGGTACCATAATCCTTCAAGGTATGGTTTATCATACGGAATTGCTGTAGCAGCTTTAGTTGCAACTTCATTTGCCTGCGTAGCTTTTGTAGATAGAAACAAGGCTATCGTTGGCAACAATCCACCAAAAATACCATTACCAATATGATAAGGCAAACTCATAGAAGTATATCTTATTCTTATCGGAAACATTTCAACAAGGAATGCAGCTATTGGACCATATACCATTGTTACAAATACAACCTGTATAAAAACGAGCCATACCAAGCTCCAGAAAGAACTGTTATCTAGGTTTGTATTTTTTGTTATTACAACATCTTTTTTAGCATCTGCTTTTGTTATATCAGCATGTATATTTTCCTTTTTTGTTTCGGTATACTTTGTGCCTCCTTCAAATTCTTTGTCGGTAATAGTTGTACGAATGCTATCTCCCAAATGCTTTGCATCAGCAGTTACTTTTACATCTGTTTTTCTGTTGGCTGCAATTTCTGTTTTCACTTTTACACTTCCGGCATCGTACATTTTGCTGTAAATAGTACGATAACTTACAATTGCTATCAGCATACCAATAAGCATTATCCATTTTCGCCCAATTCTGTCAGACAATGCACCAAATACAATAAACAACGGTGTTCCCATAGCAAGTGCAATCATTAAAATATTACTTGCCTGTGTAATATCAACCGATAAAGTTGTTTGTATAAAATTAAGTGCGTAAAACTGACCTGTATACCAAACTACGCCTTGGCCCATAGTTGCACCAAATAATGCAAGTAAAACAAATTTAAAATTGAGCTTGTTGCCAAAACTTTCTTTTAAAGGATTTTTTGTCGTCTTACCTTCATCTTTTGCCTTTTGAAATAAAGGCGATTCTTTCATCCTCATTCTAATCACTATGGAAACCCCCACCATAATAATTGATATCCAAAATGGAACTCTCCAACCCCAGTCTGCAAAAGCTTCTTTACTCATTGCTCCTTTAGTAGTAACGATTACGAGCAATGATAAAAACAAACCAACTGTTGCCGTTGTCTGTATCCAGCTCGTCCAAAAACCACGCTGATGATCAGGAGAATGTTCTGCTACATAAGTTGCTGCACCGCCATATTCACCACCAAGAGCAAGTCCTTGCAAGAGCCTTAACAATAATACAAGTATGGGTGCCAAATAGCCTATACTTTCATATGAAGGAATACAACCTATCAAAAAAGTAGAAATTCCCATTAATACGAGCGTAACAAGGAAAGTATATTTTCTTCCAATAATATCTCCAAGTCTTCCGAAAAATAATGCACCAAATGGGCGCACTACAAACCCTGCCGCAAAAGTTGCAAGGGTAGAAAGTAATGCTACTGTAGGATTGCCTGTAGGAAAAAACTTTGTTGCAATAATGGTAGCCAGACTTCCAAAAATGTAGAAGTCGTACCACTCTATAAGAGTTCCCAAAGAGGATGCAGCTATAACGCCGGTAATCCCTTTTTTAGATGTTAAATTATTCATGCTATGTTTAGGTTTTGGTTGATTTAAAAATTAAATACTGTCGAAAAAGTAAAACGAACATTGGTAATTTTATCTGTAGTGCCACTTACTTTTCCGTCATTTTTTCTTATACCATATTTTGCCTGTGTAATTTCTAATTCATTTCTAAAACTAAATTTACCTGATATAAAATCTACCCTTGGAGATATTCTCAACAAATCTTTTATACCTCTTCCGCTTATGCCAATTGCCCTGCCGTAAGCTGCTGTAGCACCGCTGTCGGCACCATTATTTTTGCTATAGCCAACAAACAAACCAGGTATTATTTTTTTACCCATACCATACACATCAACCCATGCCGCGGTTGTCTTTGCGGGCTTGTAAGTTTCTATTGCATTTGCGTTTGCCTTATAGCCATAATAGCCGCCCATCATAACAAACTCACTTGTATTTTGTCCTAATACTAATTGTGATTTAACTGCTATTTTTTTTGCTGTATATTTTGCGTATGCCATTGCCGTAAATGCGGATACTGTTTCTTCGCTTGTTAAGAGATTTGGTGCAAGACCATATTTTACATAAGGTTTTTGTATACCATAATCTGCCTGTGCACCTAATAATAATTTCTCCGTTTTATATTGTAAGTTTAAATTAAATTGTGGTAAGGCCGCATTTAAAGATGCCGCATTTGAGCCATCTGCAGGGTTTACATTTGTTACTGAAAATTCACGTGGCTTATAAGCAGTTAGTGATAAACTTGTTTTAGTATCAAATTTAGCGGTAAATTTTACTTGTCCTGCCCAGCCAAATGGCGCAATGGGAATACCAGTATTAAAATTTACAACGCCTGGAAAACATTCAGGTATAAAAAGGGGATACCATGTTTGTCCAAATGTTAGTGCAGTTTTTTTCCAATCCAATTTTACAAATGCATGTCTTAGTCTTAGTGAGCCTATATTTGCATCAGCCTGTCCAAAAAAGTCTCCCTCAATTTTGGCTGTCGTTTTTGCCTTAAATGCATCAGG
>JAYVVD010000178.1:0-5698 GCA_043787295.1 Ferruginibacter sp.
GAATTAATAAGTGTAAAACGTTTATCTGGACTTTACTATTCTGTGGTTGGAAAGTGGCATCTTAAAAGATCTATTGGCGATGTGGGCGGCGCTTTTACACTTTTGTTTAAAAAGATAAAAAAGAAATGGGTTATTGTGCAGGACCACAGCAGCTAAAATAAAATATAGTAAATTTTATAATTGCCCGTCAACTTTACGCCACTTTTTTTTGATGTATTTGTATAGAAAAAAACAACCCGTAATAAATATGATGTAATAAATAAAATTCTTCACCGATGGGCTGTTTTCAAAGAGCCCAAACTTTAGATATAACCCTATAAAAATATTTATGAGTAGCCACAAAATAAGCAGAGAAACTGTTTGCATAATAGTTACTAAAAAAACCCTTGTGTCATCTTCCATTCCCATGTGCTAAAGTTACATCAGTTTTAATTTATTTGATAGTTGAGTGAAATTAAAATTTGCCGATAAGATCACATTCCGATTTAAGAAAAATAATCCGTTTATTTTATGAGCATGTTTTTAAACGCTGTACTGTCACCATTAAAAACATTAAAATCAACATTGCCGCTAATGCCGTTAACATGCCCGGTTTCGTTGTGTTGCCAAAAACTCCAGTTGCGTTGTATGCGGGGTTTATTTTTTTCGAAATAATGCGCCACCCAAAGTGGATAATCATCAAACCTACCTGCAAGAAAAGTATTGTAAAAATGAATGTTACTGTAAATAATGGGTTTTACTTTGTATCTTTTTTCAACAAGTTTTAACCAGTCTGCAACCCGCTCCTGCAATTGGGTTACGGAAGCACCATTTGCCTGCTCCACATCCAACACAGGAGGAAGATCTCCTTTTTTTAAATAAACATTTTCTACAAAATGTGCAGCCTGTAGTTTACCGCTTTTGCTTCCCGTAAAAAAATGATAAGCACCTCTTGGTACGCCTGCCGCCAAAGAATTACGCATATTATTTCCGAATGCCACATCTACCAAATCAGTTCCTTCAGTTGCTTTTATAAATGCAAAACCAACAGCCACATTGTTTATTTTCATCTGCTTTACATCAGCCCACGAAATTTCCTGCTGGTGCCTGCTTACATCTATACCATGTATTTGATAATTTACAGGGATGTAAATGCCAAACTCTTTGTACAGTATAAAATTGGGTTTATTAAAACGATCTTTAAAATAATACGCAACAATGGAAAAACAAACTAAAACAATAACGGTGTAAAATATTTTATTACCAAATCCCCGCACTTTTTTAGCCATACTATTTTAACCCTTTAGATGATGGTTCATTAAATAAACACAAAAAATTATTTACCTCATTACCTGCTTCCTTACTATTTTACCTGCTGCTTTTACTTCAACAATATACATTCCTCTTGCCCAATTGGCTGATTGTATTTTTACCAATGCTGAACCAAATGAAAGCGGTACGTTTTTGCTGCAAATAGTTTGTCCTAATTTATTGTAGATAATCACAAAAGCATTTACATCTCTAAAATCATGCAGGCCAATGCTAAATGGATTACTTATTGGGTTTGGATAAATATCAACTTTACCTTCACCACTGTTTGTAGGAACGGGCGGTGGCGGTGGCGCAGGAAAGCAACTTCCATCGTAGACAGCTGGCGTTTTTTCCGCACTGTTATTTTTTGTAACGAGCCAGGCCTCGGGATCTACCAAAACAGTATCTGCCCTAAAGCCTATAGATCTTATAAATATTTCACCGTTAAAATTATTATCCAAAACGACCGTTTTTTCCTGCGTGGCATTTTTAAACTTTAATGCAACAGAAAGTTTAAAAAAGGGTACTGATGGGTGAGAAGTGGTTTGAGAAAGCTTGATGTTTACACAATTAGTATCCAGCACATTCCACTTGACTTGATAACTTGGGTAACCCTGTCCGGTATACCACTGATCAAAAAAGTAAGTAAGATTTTTACCACTTTCTGCTTCTAAATTTCTTTTTAAATCAGCCGTGGTTGCATTGCCATAAACCAATGCAGGGTCTTGTTGATATCTTCGTAATGCTCTTAAAAAAATATCGTCTCCTAAAATAAACCGAAGCATGTATAACAGGTAACTCCCTTTGTTGTAACTGAGCCTGCCGCTAAATATTTGATTAAGGTTTGTTGTATCTGCCACCTTTACTGTGCCGCCCGGTTGGGATGTAATATTGTTGATTATATTTCTTCTGTTAACGAGTGCTGTTGCTGGATATTTTGTTTCCATATTAAAAGCTGCCAGGTAAGTTGCAAAACCTTCATTCAACCAAATATCTTCCCAGCTGTTGCAGGTAATTTTATCGCCAAACCACTGGTGGCCCAATTCGTGTGCCATTAAAGATTCATCCGGCGTTACAATAAATGTGGATGTCTGGTGCTCCATACCACCGCCCCAGCCAAATTGCACATGACCATATTTTTCATTTATAAATGGATAAGGCCCAAAATTATTGTGGAACAACTGCATCGATTCCAGCACTTTTGAAGTATTGTTTTGAAATAAAGAAAGGTTTTCAGGATAGCAATAGGTTACCATTGGCAGGTTAATATTACCGAGTTGTATGCTGCTATTAAAAACCGAATAATTGGTTACAGCCATGCAGATTAAATAAGAAGATATTGGGTAGCGGTGTTTCCAGTGAGTAATTACTTTACCGGCAGCTGTTGCCGTTTCGCTTTGCAACATCCCATTGCTTGCCGCTTTGTAAATTGCCGGTGCGGTTATAAAAACATCAATAGAATCTGCTTTATCATTTATACCATTTTTACACGGCCACCAGTCTCTTGATCCGTACGATTCGCTAAGCGTCCACAACACAGGCGTACCCGCATGCACATCTTGTATAAATGAGCCAAACCCTGTATTGGCTGGCACTCCTTTATACCAGATGCTTACAGAGTCCAGCGCATTTGTATTAATGGTTGCAGGAAAATTAATAACAAGTGTGTTATTAGGCTGAGAAAAAGCAAGTGCTGTGCCATTGCGTTTAATACTGTCTGCAACTAATGGCGATTGCATATCTAATGTAATAGTTGTAAGCGTTGTAGTTGGTTTAAAATAGATGGTAACTTTACCGTTTATGTATCTGGCAGCAGGGTCAACCATCCATTCGCAACGATAATATTTTACATCAAAATTATCTGACGCTGCTGTAAATCGGCTTGCAATTGTAAACTGATTTTGATGCGCATCTTTTTCCATGCGGGCAATTGATTCAATATCCGACCTTTCCTGGCCATAAGCAAAACCTGATAAAAATAAGAGGAGGAATAAAAGTGATTTCATAATGTTGTTTAAAAAAATTTGTCTTTCATTTTGTATAATTTAAAACATATTTAAGATATTGGTATTCATTTTTAAATAAAGAACTTATTTCCTCAAAAAAACAAATGCTATTTTGAGCATAGTATTTGATTTTTATTTTTTTTCAACTTCTACAATTAATACGATTATGAAATTAAGAATTTTAATACCTATCATTTGTTTTATGATGTTAAATATTAATGCATTTGCTCAGGAACCGGTAAAAATAAAAGCAGATACTTTAATAAAAAAACTCGATAGCCTTGCAAAGAAAACTGATAGTGCCGGCACGCAGGTAAATAATATCAACAAAGAAGCCTATAATGATGTTACAAAACTAAATGCAAGAACCTATTTTATATTGTTGGGCAGTAGCATTAAGCAGGAATTTACAAAACCGTTTCACATGAAGAAGAGAGACTTTGTACGTTTTGGAAAATTTGCACTTGTCACTGCCGCTCTTTCTTTTGCAGATGAACCCATACAAAGAAATGCTTTGGATCTTCGAAACCGAAGCGCTACGGTACGAACTGTGGGGAAATATATTACCAACTTTGGAGGTCTATATGAAGCTTTAACGCTTGGAGCTTTTGGTACTTATGGTATCATTGCAAAAAGCGATAAAGTAAAAACAACTACTTTACTGGCAACACAAGCGGTGGTAACAAGTTTTTTAGCAGAAGCTGTCATTAAAACCTTAACAGGAAGAACTAGACCAAATTTTTATACCGCCAACGTAGAAGCAGAACCAACTTTTAAAGGTCCGTTTAGCAAAACATCCAAAGATGCCAATGGCAAAAGATCTAACAGTTCGTTTCCTTCAGGGCATACTACTGCAGCATTTGCGGCAGCTACAATATTTGCAGTTGAGTATAAAAACAAACCATACATTCCAATTATTGCTTATAGTATAGCATCATTGGTGGGTGTGAGCCGCATTACAGAAAACAAGCACTGGGCTACCGATGTTTTGGCAGGTGCTGCTTTGGGATATTTAACCGGCAGGCAGGTTGCTTATAACTATCACAGATTTGCGCATATAAAAAATACAGAAGAAGCTAAGAAAAAAACCGTTACGTTAAACATGCAATATCATTTTGGGAAGTTGATGCCAGGGCTTGTTTGTAAGTTTTAACTGGCAAACATTTGTCCGCTGCCCTATCCCGATTTTTTAAGCATTAATCTTTTGTTTATACATTTTCTTTTACCACCGAAGTTGTATGATTAAGATGATGATCTGGCATCCCTAAATCATCATCTCACAATAACTAAGTACTTTTGTACCCATGCCCGATTTTAATTTTAATGATGCAGTAAATTTTGCCGGAAAATTCACACCTGCACGTGCATGGAATGGATTAAAAGTAGTAAGCAGTTTTTTTTTAAGTAAACTTTTAGATAGACCTATACAATGGGGTTTCCCAATTTCTATTTCTTTTGAACCAACCACCAGCTGTAACCTTCGCTGCCCCGAATGCCCAAGTGGTTTAAGAGCATTTACAAGGCCAACAGGCATGTTGCAGAAAGATTTTTTTACTGAAACAATTGATGATATTCACAAAGAGCTTTTATACCTCATTTTTTATTTTCAGGGTGAACCGTATTTAAATACTTCTTTTTTAGATATGGTAAAATATGCATCCGATAAAGGTATTTATACAGCCACCAGTACCAATGCACATTATCTTACAGATGAAGCTGCAAAAAAAACAGTAGAGAGTGGGCTGGACAGACTCATCATTTCTATAGACGGTACCACACAAGAAGCATACAAACAATACCGTGTTGGTGGCAACCTTGACAAAGTGCTGGAAGGTGCAAAAAATATTGTTAAATGGAAAAAAGAACTGAACAGCAAAACACCTTTTGTTTTCTTTCAGTTTTTGGTAGTGAAACACAATGAACACCAGATTGAAGACATAAAAAAACTTGCAAAAGAAATTGGGGTAGATGAAGTACGTTTTAAAAGTGCGCAGGTGTACGATTACGAAAATGATCCTAACAATTTAATACCCGTTAACGAAAAGTATAGCCGTTATAAACGCAATGCCGACGGTAGCTTTAAAGCAAAAAATAAATTTGCAAACCGTTGCTGGAAACTTTGGCATGCCAATGTAATTACTTGGGATGGGTTGGTTGTGCCATGTTGTTTTGATAAAGATGCAATGCACCGATTAGGCAATTTAAAAAATGAGCCCTTCAAAAAAATATGGCAGAACGCTAACTATAAACAATTTAGAAGTGAATTAATGAAGAGCAGAAAAAATATTGATATTTGTTCCAATTGCAGCGAAGGAGAATCTGTTTGGAAATAAAATTTATTTACTTCCTTTAAATTTTTATATGGATAAAAGTTATTTAACAAACGCATTACTCATGTACTG
>JAYVVD010000179.1:0-2118 GCA_043787295.1 Ferruginibacter sp.
AAAAAACTGCTGAAGAGCTACGGTACAGTCCCGATAGCTATGCGGGAGAGACCGAACAAAAGTTGAGCAAGGAAATATTGGTGAAAGCCCAAATAAAAAGCCGTATCACTAAATTAATTAGTAATTTGCGTCTTCAAACATTTAAATTAATTCACTAAATAATTACTCTTAAAGTCCCTCCTGCGGAGGGATTTAAGGAGGCCAAATTTTGTACGCAATAGTAGATATAGAAACCACTGGAGGCAGCGCAGCGAGCAGTGCCATTACTGAAATAGCCATACATGTGCATGATGGTACAAAAACGATACAGCATTTTACAACGCTCATAAATCCTGAAAGAAGAGTACCCGATTTTATAACTGCTCTTACAGGAATAAGCAATGCCATGGTGGCAATTGCGCCAACATTTGATGAAGTTGCAGATAAGATTTATGAGTTGTTATCTGACAATATTTTCATTGCACACAATGTAAATTTTGATCATTCATTTATATTTCATCATTTAAAAAAGGCTGGGTACGAACTAAATGTAAAAAAACTTTGTACGGTTCGCCTTGCCCGCAAAGCCATACCGGGCTTGCCTTCGTACAGTCTGGGAAAACTTTGCAGGAGTTGTAATATTTTAATTGATGACCGACACAGAGCGGATGGAGATGCAAAAGCAACAGTAAAATTATTTGAGAGAATATTGGCTGAAGGTGGAATGGAGCATATCAATAAAATGCTAAAACGCTCATCATCTGAGCAATGGTTGCCTGTTCATTTAGAAAAGAAAAAGATTGATAATCTACCTCCCGTTGCAGGTGTATATTATTTTCACAACCACAAAGGGAAAGTTATTTATGTGGGCAAAGCAATTAATATTAAGAAGCGAGTAGTGAGCCATTTTACACACAATGATGATAGCAACAGACGGCAGAATTTTTTACGGTTAGTAGCAGATATTACTTTTAAAATTTGTGCAAATGAGTTACATGCCTTGGTATTAGAGAGTACAGAAATAAGAAAACTTTGGCCACAATACAATTATGCGCAGAAGCAACCAATGCAAAAGTATGCGCTGTATTCATTTGAGGATAATAGAGGTTATTTGAGATTAGCGATTGATAAAAAAAGAAAAAATTTACCATCCTTATACTGTTTTAATTTATTACAGGAAGGACAGACATTACTGAGAAAAATGATGGAGGAATTTGAGCTGAATACAAAACTTTGTTATGTAGATAAAACGCCTTTTACAGAAACTGATATGGAATTTACGGAAGCACCATTTTATTACAATGGAAAAGTGAGAAATGCCATTACAAGTCTGAATACACAACTGCCCACATTTGCTTTGGTAGATAATGGAATTGAGGCAGATAAAAATCTTTGTTTTTTAATAGAGAAAGGAAATTTTTGGGGCATGGGTCATATCCCATCACAGCTACAACTTACATCTGTAAACGATTTAAAGGATTCGCTTGATCCATATACTGATAATGACTTCATAAGAAACAGTTTGTATAACTACGCAGAAAGAAATCCTGAGAAGAAAATTGTTTTAAGTTGAAAGTTGAAGGTTCAATGTTGAAAGTTGAAGGTGAAAGGTTTTGCAGGTACGTAAAAAACTAGTTTAAAAGAAAATAAAATTCACACTCTTTTTCATTTATTTCTTGGTATTCTACCATTATTTTCGCAGCCCAATAATAAATCCATAATACATAATTCATAACTCATCATTCATAACCCACTAACCCCTAACCCGCAACCCGTAACCTTTCCCATGTTCAATAATATTATAGCACAAAAACTTTCCATAAAAGCATCTCAGGTAGAGACTGTATTACAATTATTAAGTGAGGGAAGTACCATACCGTTTATAGCACGTTACAGAAAAGATAGTACTGGCGCATTAGATGAGGTACGAATACAGCAAATACAGGACGAAAACAAGGCGATGATAGAGTTTGCGGAGCGCAAAGAATTCATTGAAAAAACAATAACGGGGCAGGGGAAAATGACGCAAGAATTACTGGCAAAAATTAATGCTGCTATCACTATCAGTAATCTGGAAGATATTTATTTACCCTATAAACAAAAGCGTAAAACAAAAGCAGTTGTAGCCAGAGAAAATGG
>JAYVVD010000180.1:0-4282 GCA_043787295.1 Ferruginibacter sp.
TAAATATATCCCCGCTATATCTCCTATAACGCTTGTAGCATTGCTTTTCACCATAGTTTTAATGTTTAGTTTAAAGGGGAAATTGATTGTGCAAATACCTTTTGATGTTATAAAAATTGCCATACCGTTGGTGATTTATTTTATCATTATGTTTTTGGTTAGCTTTTTAATTGGTAAAAAAATGGGAACAGATTATTCTAAAAATACCGCCATCTCCTTTACTGCTACCGGCAATAACTTTGAACTCGCCATCGCTGTTGCTATTGGCATTTTTGGTATTAATAGTGGGCAGGCATTTGCGGGAGTTATTGGTCCACTGGTAGAAGTACCTGCATTAATAATATTGGTAAAAGTTGCTTTTTGGCTAAAGAAAAAATGGTATTCAGAACAGGTAATTTCCTAAAGTTGTTTAATATCGATTGTAGAAAAGATAGCTGGTTTTATTGCTACAGAAAATAAATATGAATTAATTTTATAGAGAACAACAGCGCATATAAATTGAATTTTTTTTTTACCATTATAGCCATGCTTTTTGTGCATTTTGCAAAAGCGCAGAAGTTAACCGGAACCTGGCAGGGCGAAATGGATGGGTATGAATTTTTGCAATTAAATATTGTACAGATTGGCAATAACCTTTGTGGGTATAGTTATGATTATGAATTGAAAGATAAAAAAAGCTATTGTAAAGCATATTTTAGCGGCAGCTACATTAAACAGTTAGATGCTTGGGTTATTGAAGGAAGTTCGTTTATGGAGCAAGGCATCGGGCATGTGCTTATGCAGCTAAAATTTAAGATAGAGTACCAAGATGGGAAAATTGTATTAAACGGTATTTGCAGAATTAAACCTTCATTATTTTTTGGTAGTAGTGATCCCAGCAGTTTTGTATTAGAGCAAACCGCCGGCAGACCTACAATCATTACTCAAACAATGAAAGATTGTATGGCAACATATCAGCCTCCAAAAAAACCTTTCCCTAAAATAGGGCCAATGCCTAAAAAGGAAATTGTACCTGTAAAAAAACAAACTGTGATAGCCAATAGCAATAATAATTCGCCGCATGTTGTACAAAAAATAAAAGATACTGTTGTTGCTAAACCACCTGCGGTTATTGTAAATACATTACCTGTTATTACGAATGGTAGAGTTGATAAAGAACTCAGAAGAATTGTGGTGCATGATAAAAAAATAAAACTGCATATTTATGATAACGGTACAATTGATGGTGATACGATCAGTATTTATTATAACGGCAGATCAATTTTAAAAAACAAAGGATTAACCGCAAATCCAATAGTAGTAGAAATTGAACTGGATGAAAATATTACTTTGCACAGTATTGTTTTATTTGCAGAAAATTTAGGCAGCATTCCACCCAATACAGCGCTTGTAATTTTTACTACAACTAGATGGCAAGCGTTACGAATTATACGCCAGTGCTACGCTTCAACAAAATGCAGCAATTATTTTTGAGTACAAGCTCAAATAATTTTACCGGATTTGCACAAAAAAAGGCTGCTATTTATTTGCAGCCTTTTATAAAAAATTTTAGTTTACTAGTTTACAACTAAAACGCCTGTTGCAATAAATTCAATTTCGGTTTTGGGTTCAGTAATTTTCTCTATTTCTGCTTTGCTTTTACCGGCATCTTCCGCATAATGTTTCAGCATTTCTACTGATGTGGTTGTTTTTTGTGCAGTACCCTGTAAAACAACATCTTTGCCTACAATATTTTTAGGCATAAAAAATTTGTAATCTTTAAAACGAATCATAATGCCTTCACCATCTGTTTGTGCGAGCGTCATCCAGCAGCCTTTCTTTTCACAAACTTTGTTTACGGTTCCTTTTACTCTGCCTGTAAATTTTTCGGCAGTAACCAGTTTCTCTTCTAATAAATTTACTTCTGTTGCTCCGGCGGCGGTTGTGCCTGCACCATATTTTACACCTTTAGTTGCGGGTTTTGGCTGGGCAAACGCATTAAATGATAAACAAATTATCAAGCCCATGAGTATTGATTTCATAATAATAATTTTAAACGAATTTAAACAAAATGGCAAACAGTAAATTTATCTTATTTACAATCTTCGCAAATACCTGTAACCACCATTGCTGCCTGTTGTTTTGTAAAATTTTTAGGAAGTTTTACATCGGGTACGGTTACTTCATCTAAACAAATTGTTTTATCGCAATTGCTGCAAATAAAATGCACATGATCGTCATGATGGTGACCCTGCTCACAATTGTGTTTACAGAGCGCATACAAAATAGAATTATCCGTAGTTGGTATCTGGTGAATAATTCCTTTTTCAACAAAGGTTTGCAAAGTGCGGTAAACTGTAACTCTATCAAAAGCGGATGCCGTATTTTTTTCTATATCTGCATGTGCCAATGCACCATCTGTTTCTAAAAAAAGATCCAATATTTTTTTTCTGCTTTCTGTAACGCTTAACCCTGACTGTTTTAAAATATCCGGTTGTGTTTTCATTTTCTTTTTTAAGTGGGTGAATTGCTAAAACCGGTCATAAATCTTGTGTGATCAACCTTTTCTTTTAAAACTCCTTTTATATCATGCAGCAATTTCTGTACTTCATCTTCTTTTAAGCCATCATAAATTCCTCTTACTCGCCTGTACCTATCTACAAGTGCAAAATACTGAGTGTGTATAAACTGGTTGGCAATGTTCTGGTTACTATCAGGTTTTTGGTTATCAATTATATAACCTATACGAGCCATTTTATAAAGTGAATCTTTGCTGCCGGTTACAAAATTCCAGTTTTTGTTTACTGCATTTGCAATTATAGGGGCGTTGCTAATTGAGTAAGATCCGTCAGTACTTTTAATAAGTGCATTGTTTATCATTTTTTGCTCGTATGCTTTTAATATTGGTACACTGTCAACCTCAGGCATACAGGTATGTGATAGAATGAGAAAATCATTTTCATTTTTATACGCATCGTACACCCTACGCATATTGGCATTCATTTTTGGGCAAATACCTTTGCAGGTGGTAAAAAAATATTCAGCTACATATACCTTGTCATCTGTATTTTTTTGAGTGATTGTTTTGCCATCCTGATTTACAAAACTGAATGCAGGTACAGCGGGATTAATAACCTGCAATGGAGAAGCATCAAAATCATAATCTTTCATAATGAAAAAATAAAAAACACCTAATAAAACTGCGAAAAAGAGAACATAGAATTTTAATTTTTTACTCATTTTAATTTTAATTTTACTTTTTTTAAATGTACAGAACCGGATATGCAGAAACGCTTTCCTGTACTGCAGCAAATGGATTTTGCCGATCACTAAAAACCTTAACTCTGCAAAGTTACATTTCAAAAGTGCAAAACTTCGTTAAGTGTTCAAATTAATTGCAACATAGCTGCAAAAAATGTATATTTGCTTTTCATTTATGAATTTAAAAATCAACTGGGACGGACTTGGAATTGCCACCTCACTTGCGTGTGCAATACACTGCATTTTGTTACCGCTCTTGCTTACAAGTCTTCCTTTATTTGGTATTAACATCATACACAATGGATATTTTGAATGGGGAATGATTATTCTGGCATTCGCTGTTGGTATTTATGCGTTGGTGCATGGTTACAAAACACATCATAAAAATATTTTGCCTGTTTTTCTTTTTACTGTCGGTTTTTTGTTGCTGATAACTAAGCAGTTTTTTATATCGGTTGAAGGTTATTTTGTAGTGCCTGCCGTTATTTTAATAGTAAGTGCGCATTACATGAATTATAAGCTTTGTACTAAGCGAAAATGCAGCTCTCCTCACCATGCACACTAATGGGTTTTAAAATAGCATTATCTTTAAGGCCGTAAATTTTTTAATGCTTAATAAGGTGATATGAAAACAGCTTTAGTTTTAATAGCAATCTTTTTTTCTTCCTTGCATTTGTATGCCCAAACGCCGGATGATATTTTAATTAAAAACATACTTGCAGAACAGGCACTTGCTTGGAATGCAGGGAATATTGATAAATTTATGGACAGTTATTGGCGCAGCGATTCGTTGATGTTTATTGGCAAAAATGGTCCTACTTATGGTTGGGAGAACACACTAAAAAATTATAAAAAAGGTTATCCTGATACTACTGCTATGGGCAAACTTAATTTCGAATTAATAAGTGTAAAACGTTTATCTGGACTTTACTATTCTGTGGTTGGAAAGTGGCATCTTAAAAGATCTATTGGCGATGTGGGCGGCGCTTTTACTCTTTTGTTTAAAAAGATAAAAAAGAAATGGGTTATTGTGCAGGATCAC
>JAYVVD010000181.1:0-5563 GCA_043787295.1 Ferruginibacter sp.
CGAATGCTTATATTTCACGGCCATTTGTTACCATATTGGTTTTGGCTTCTATAAATGTAAGTTCTATTACACGTCAGGGTTTCGCAATTAGTGTACGTATAGTTTATGGTCTATGCTTGCGAAAACCACGCCGGGACAATAAAACTATCTTAACAGCCCAATCAGGGCTATATTAATTTTCAATGCAAAAAATGATTTACAAATGGAAACAGATTCTGGAGTACAATAGTTGAAATATTTAAGACACTTTGCATAATTAAATCAATGTGGTAAAGCAGATATGCAGCAGCATATATCTAACAAACTAATTGAGAGAAAAAGTAAGACAAGCAACTATAATTTCTTACTGATTAAAGGCTTCCCGTTAGACGGGGAAAGGTATTTTATAACAGACAGCCCAAAAAAACTAACACTGCTGGCGGATCCTTTGCCGCTGTAAAAATACTGACCGGAATAAACATTGAAATGAATCAAATCATTTAGGGCATATTCAATTCCATAAGTAACCTCAGTCACTAGGTTTTCCTTTGCATTAAAAACATATCCAATACCGGGTGTAAAGGTACTTGTGAATTTGCCTTGTTGAAATACATTCAGATTAGGACGTATTTCCAGATAAACACTAGTGTCTTTTCCTGATATTTTTCCAAAAGTGGTTTTCCCAATATCTAAACCCAGACTAAAAACATCCCACTGTTTTCCGACTTCAATAGAGAAATTCGCTTTTTCAGCGATTGTGCCTGCACTGTTCGTTAAACTGGGAACAACTGAAATATAGGTTTGTGCATTGCAAAATGAGTTAATTAATAATAATGCTACACATGCAATTGCATATTTCATTTGATCAATAGAGAACATACTAATGTTTTTAATTAATTCTATTTGCGAAATTGTGATTAAGTAAATTAATTTTGAAATTATAACTTAAAAGATTACATCATTTACTCACAATTAAGGTCTTATACGACTATAGCTTTACAGTTTTTGTTATATTGTTGTTGGCCTGCAGCAGAGCATGAAGCTAAGCTCATCAACAAAAATAGAGACTATTCCTTAATTATAATATCAGATAAATATTATAATTATTTCACACCCTCAGGCATTTTCCCCTTTGCATCCAACATCCTCATGCTCTTTGCATCCTGCAAAAATTCTGATGCAAAAATAAATTCGTTCAGCTGTTTGTTGTCGCTAAAAATAATGTCTTTGCTGTTTCCCGACCATTCTTTTTTGCCCTGTACCATGTACAAAATATTATCGCCAATTTCCATCACACTGTTCATATCATGTGTATTAATGATGGTAGTAATATTGTATTCAATAGTGAGCTCTTTTATAAGTTTATCGATGACCATGGAGGTTACAGGATCAAGACCGGAATTGGGTTCATCGCAAAAAAGATATTTAGGGTTCAATACAATCGCTCTGGCTATACCAACTCTCTTTTTCATACCACCACTTATTTCAGATGGGAACTTTTTGTTGGCATCTTTTAAATTTACCCTGTCTAGAACTTCATTTATCCTTTTCCGTTTTTTTGAGCCATTATCATTTGTAAACATGTTTAGCGGAAATCTTATATTTTCTTCCACCGTCATACTGTCAAACAACGCAGAACCCTGAAAAAGCATACCGATTTCTCTGCGAAGAATTGTACGTTCTTCCGCCGTCATATCTGTAAAACTTTTTCCGTCGTATATGATCTCTCCTTCATCCGGTTCAAATAAACCAACAAGGCATTTTTGCAAAACAGTTTTACCGCTTCCACTTGTGCCAATAATTAAATTTGTTTTACCGGTTTCCATTGTGTGCGTTACACCATCCAGCACAACTTTATCACCAAAAGATTTTTTTATATTTTTAAATTCAATCATATTAAAAAAATAAATTTTTAAAGAAGCATTGCAGCAAGTGTATAGTCTGCAAGTAAAATTAATATACAACTTACCACCACAGACTTTGTACTTGATCTGCCAATTTCTAAGGCACCTCCGGTTACATGGTAGCCATAATATGCTGGGATGGAACTAATGATGAATGCAAATGTGTAAGCTTTTATTAATGCAAACCATACATTAAATGTAGTAAAGTTTTCCATCAGCCCCCTGTCAAAAGTACTGTTGGAAAGAATACCGGATGCATTACCCGCAAACCTTCCGCCTAAAATACCCAACACCATAGATATGACTACAAGCAATGGTATCATTAATAATGCCGCTGCAATTTTTGGCATTATCAGATAAGTTTTTGTGTTAATACCCATGATTTCCAAAGCGTCTATCTGTTCACTCACCCGCATGTTACCCAGTTCACTAGCAATTTTACTGCCTACAACACCAGCGAGAACTATACAAACTAGGGTTGGAGAAAATTCAAGAATCACAGTATCTCTTACTACTTGTGCAATGGTGGTTTTTGGTATAAGCGGACTAGTAAGCTGGTAAGCTGTTTGCACTGCACTTACAGCACCCATAAATACAGAAACGATAGATACAATGCCGAAAGAGCCAATGCCAATATCATTGCATTGTTGCATAAATTCTTTCCAGTAAACTTTTGCGTTTTCTGGTTTAGCAATCATGCCTTTCAACATAAGCGAATACCTGCCCAGATGTGTAATAAAATTCATTAAAACAATTTATTTAATATATTATTGGTTACAATTTATCCATTAATTATGCCGAACTCTTTGTTTTGCTTTTCCACCATTTGCTGCGTTTAAGTTCATCCTGGGTTGCAGGTGCAGTGGAAGTTCTGTTTTTATTCTTAGATTGCGCATCAACAACTGCAATAACCACCATATTAAAAATGCTACGTATGCTGCTGCCAAGTTGTAAAACGTGTACAGGTTTGTTTAAACCCAGTAAAATGGGACCAACGCTATCTGCGCCACCCACTTCTTGCAGCAAGTTGTAAGCAATATTGCCCGCTGCAAGATTGGGGAAAATAAGCGTATTAACTTCCCCGTTTACAAGTTCAGAAAAAGGATAATTTTCCTTTAAAATTTCTTTGTTAAAAGCAAGTATACCCTGCATTTCACCATCACAAATTAAATTTGGTTCTTTTTGTTTTACAATTGCATGTGCCCTTTGTACAAGGTTTGCCTCCGGTGAATCGCTGCTTCCAAAATTTGAATAGGAGAGCATGGCAATTTTTGGTACAACATTAAACTGCCTCACTTCCCTTGCAACCAGTAAAGTTATTTCTGCAAGTTCTTCTGCTGTGGGATTAAAATTTACGGTGGTATCAGCTAAAAACAACGGGCCTCTTTTAGTAAATAATAAATACATACCTGCAATTTTCTTTACGCCTGGTTCCGTACCTATAATCTGTAAAGCAGGTTTTATGGTGTCAGGATAATTTCTGCTTAAGCCGCTGATCATACAGTCTGCAACGCCTGTTTCCACCATCATACAGCCAAAGTGATTTCGCTCTATCATAGCTTTGTTTGCCTCGTATCTGTTCACGCCTTTGCGGTGTCTCTTTTCAAAAAATATTTCTCCAAAAGATTTTCTCATCTCTTCTGTATCATCATCTTTCGGATTAATGATAGGCATTCCTTCCAGATCTACAGAATTATCAGCAGCTATTTTTCTTATCTTCTTTTCATCTCCCAATAAAATTGGATAACCGATTTTTTCCTCCAGCACCAATTGTGCTGTCTTTAATACTTTTGAATTTTCAGCATCAGCAAATACAACTCTTTTTGGGTTTTGCCTTGCCTTATTTCCTATTGCACGGCTAAGCTGGTTATCTAAGCCCAGCCGATTGTTCATTTCTATTTTATAGGCTTCCCAGTCAGTAATTTCTTTTCGTGCAACACCACTGTCAATAGCTGCTTTTGCAACCGCTGGGGCAATGGCTGCAAGTAAGCGGGGGTCCAATGGTTTTGGTATGATATAATCTTCACCAAAAGAAAGATTTTTTTCGTTGTAGGCAAGATTTACAATATCAGGCACCGGTGTTTTTGCAAGTTCTGCCAAAGCTTTTACTGCAGCAAGTTTCATTGCTTCGTTAATACCAGTAGCCCTTACGTCTAAAGCTCCTCTAAAAATGTATGGAAATCCTAAAACGTTGTTTACCTGGTTAGGTGTATCGCTTCGGCCCGTTGCCATGATAAGATCTTTGCGGCTGTTTTTTGCTACATCATACATTATCTCTGGCTCAGGGTTTGCCATAGCAAACACTATAGGGTTTTTTGCCATTGATTTTACCATATTTGCCGTAACAACATTGCCAACACTCAATCCTAAAAAAACATCGGCATCTTTCATAGCCTTTGTAAGGTTCCAATCTATATATTTTTTATCTCTTGTAAATGGAAATTGTACCTCTGGGATGTCTGTACGACCATCATGTAAAATGCCATCTTTATCAAAAACAAAAAAGTTCTCCGGCCTTGCGCCAAGCGATGCATACAAACGCATACAGGCCGTGGCCGCTGCCCCTGCACCATTTACAACAAAATGTACTTTTTCTATTTTCTTTTTTTGAATTTCTAGTGCATTAATTAAAGCAGCTGCAGAAATAATTGCAGTACCATGCTGGTCATCGTGCATTACAGGAATTTTGCACCGTTTTTTAAGTTCCTGTTCTATGTAAAAACATTCCGGAGCTTTTATATCTTCTAAATTTATTCCGCCAAATGTAGGTTCCAAAGCAGCAACAATATTTACAAACTTTTCGGGGTCTGTTTCATTTATTTCTATATCAAAAACATCAATATCTGCAAATATCTTAAACAATACCGCTTTGCCTTCCATTACCGGTTTACTTGCTTCAGGTCCAATATTGCCGAGTCCTAAAACTGCTGTGCCGTTCGTTATTACTCCAACGAGATTTCCTTTGGCAGTATATTTAAAAATATCATCAGCATTGTTTACAATTTCTTTGCAGGGTTCTGCAACACCGGGAGAATATGCTAGTGAAAGGTCACGCTGGGTTTTTGCTTCTTTTGTAGGTATTACTTCAATTTTTCCGGGTCTTCCTTTGGAATGATATTCTAAAGCTAATTGTTTTCGAAGTTCTTTTGCCATAATATTTCCTGTTGTGATCTTAGCAAGTATTTAATTCAATACTTACTTTTTATTAAAAGACAGAAGTAGTTTCAAGGTTCCGTTTTTTAATTGTAAACGATCAATCAATTGCAATTTACACAATTAAAAACAAGCGCTATTTTTGTTAATTAAACTTTGGGCGTTTTTACTTTAAAAGACCAGGTCATCATAAATTCTGCAATGGTATCGCCTGCTTTGTCTTTACCCGTTGAGTAAGTATTTAAAGAAGTGCTTTTGCCCGAGGCCATTGCTTCTCTAATCATTGCTGCAATTCTTCTTCCATCTTCAGAAATAAATGTAACGGTATTTGTTGCTTTCTTAAAGAAGTTGCCTTCAATTTTAGTAATTAGCATACTTACTTCGGGGTCTTTTTTAAAGATATGTCCCATTGCCAAAACACCCGTACTCATTTCAGCAGCCATAGATAAACATGCAAAATAGGTACTTCTAAAAGGGTTTTTGGTAAGCCATTTAAATGGAACAGTTACAGCACATTTTGTTTCATC
>JAYVVD010000182.1:0-3063 GCA_043787295.1 Ferruginibacter sp.
CCTCTGTCATACCCGCCGGTACTGTTTTGCGGGTGATAGCCCCGTGTTTCGTAAGCGCCGCTTTTTGCAATCAATTCATTGCCTGCATAAAGCCTGGTAAAATAATGTACCGTACTGATGCTTACATTTAAAGTATCTGTTGTAGAGGTATTGCGCAAGGTAAATTTTTTCCATTGAATGATAAATGGTCTGTTGCTAAATTGTTGTTTTCGCCATTCATTTTTAAATGGTACAAAAACCTGTCTTTTTACTTCATTAAAACTTAGAACAGTGTCTCCTTTTTCCTGAAAAATAAAACAGTTGTCTGCGATATCTAATGAATGTTTCCAGTTGGGTTGGCCATTAAACACAAGCGTATCCTGGGCAAAACATGCGTTTGTACTTACAAAAAAAAGATATAAGAAAGTAAATTTTTGCAGCATAACAAATTACATATCCTTAAAAGTAAACAAACGTAATAGCATTCTCTAATGCATTTGGTGAACAACCGTTTTTTTGAGTGAATGGTAAAAAGTACTGATCATCTACTTATTTTTCTTAGAAAATGTTGCTTACTCACAAAAGTTACCTATCACCAAAACATAAAATAAAAATTAAAAAGGTAGATGCATTTTACAGCGTAAATCATTACAACTGTAAAAAATAAACCATGATAGCTTCAAAAATTTCTGTTGATACGCCACAAAAAAACAATGGCATAACTAATCGACTTATTTACTTTTTTGTGTTTATTCTGCTGATGAGTTTTGCAGGATTTTATAAAACTTACCTCGTAAAATTTCCAAACTTTGAAGGCTTTACATGGGCCCATCATTTTCATGGGGTGATAATGTTGACCTGGGTATTAATGCTGATTGCGCAGCCCATTTTTATCAGAACAAAAAACTTTCGCCTGCATAGAATCGTAGGCAAAGCTTCTTACTTTATTTTCCCTTTGTTGTTACTCTCCTTTTTTTTGGTAGCGAGGGCGGGCTATCTCAGAAATTTAAAAACAGTAGGTGAAACAGAAGCACTTGCTGGTATGGGCTTTAGTGGCATTCCCGATATGCTCTATATAAGTATTCTATATGGTTTAGGTATTTATTACAAAAAGAAGACATCTTTTCATCTGCGGTTTTTTGCCTCTATTGGTTTAATGATTATGGGTCCCGGACTTGGTCGCTTTGTAATTGCAGTTTGTGGTTTACCATTTTTTGCGATACCTGCAATGATTGGCCTAACTGCTCTTTTTACGCTTGGCTGGATGATAGTAGATATTGTACATAAAAGATCAGCATTTCCCATGGCTGTTTTTCTAGGAATTATTGCAACCACATTTTTAATTGGTCCCAATGCACATTCAGCATGGTGGCAGGCTTTTGCCAAATGGATAGCAGTTCATTTGTTTTAAAATAATGTAGTCTTTTTCTTTCAGCCCATAATTATATTTTCAAATTAAAATAAACTAATAATGAAATCAAACTTCAATTTTAAAACAATATTGGTTAATGCTATCCTTGTATTTTTCATTTCAATAAATGGAATAGCACAAATTCCACCGGCAGGCAAATACACCACCACCAATTATCCAGAAGATAGAAAGGCCATTGCAGAACTGGAAATGATTCAGGACAGTTCTATTTATTTAAACGATGATTATATTTTTGTTGGCGCTGAAGGTAGATTGTATTATGGTAAGCTGCAGGAAGAAAATTCCTTTAAAAAATACGACCTCAAATTTAAATCTGTAACGCCGGTAGAAGGAACAGCCATACTCAGAATTTTTGATGGAACCGCCGCAGTAAGCAACGCTGTGTTAAATGTTGTTTTCTCATCATCAAAAGGTGACTTACATATAAAAGTAATAAGGTCCACTACCTACGTAAAACAATTAGGCAAGTGGTATATAGTTTATGGTCAAGGCACGCAAGTGCGGACGGACGCAGAGTTAGAGGGATCTATGAAAAAAGCACTTCAAAAAAATTAAGACATCGCAATACATTATGTTAGATGCAAAGCCAATTGCATTAAAGAAAATATTTAAAATACAATAAAACAAATAACATGACAAAACTTCTCAATTTCTTTAAAATCATTTTGCTCGGTATCATTTTTTTGTGTGCATTCAATACTTTAAAAGCACAAGTACCACCCGAGGGTAAATACAATACAATCAATTATCCTGAAGATAGAAAAGTGATTGATATTCTCAGTAGCAAAATGGACAGTTCTCAGTTTTTAAATGATGATATGATAGCCGTTGGACCAGAAGGAAAAGTATCCTATGGTTTTGAAGAATGGAAGAAAGGATTTTCTGATAAAGGCACTGCTTTCAAATCTATTACACCAAGACCGGGCACCAATATTTTACGAGTATATAATGGCGATGCTGCGGTGAGGAATATGATACTCGATGTTGTATTCACAACGCCGGGAGCAGACTTTTCTATTACAGTTGTCAGAACAGAAACTTACATTAAGCAAAATGGCAAATGGTATTTTGTTGCAGGGCAAGGCACCAAGCTGGCACCCAAAGAAGAGCTGGAAGCTACAGGAAAAAAGTAGTATTAAGAATTGTAGATATAAACAATTTTAATAAAAAAATTAGAATGAGGAGTACCAATTATACGCAATTAAAAAAATACAGACAGAGCAGTTTATTAGAAATTGTGCTTTGTTGTACAGCAGGTTTATTTTTCCTGGGCTTACTTCTTTATATGTGCTTTCTGCTTTACCCTATTTTCCATGTAATAGAGGTAAATGTAAATGCTGTATGTAGGGAATTAAACAATGCTGCAAACGGAGTTTTTCATCAATGATAAATAATCTTACAAGGTCTTCTTTAATTTTTGATGTGTGTAGTTTAATTTTACTTTTAGTTCACATAACAAGTCCTGCGGCATGAATGGGAGTTACACAAAGGTTTTTAATATTCTGGGATGTGTGTTGGTTAATTTTAATAAGCAGTAGATTGTATAAGAATGCAAAACTAGCAGGAGCATAAAATCTGATTATTAAAATAAAAATATAAGAAATGAAACCGTTTTACCACCTAACAAAAAAAGTGATTGTTGTATTAAATCT
>JAYVVD010000183.1:0-14498 GCA_043787295.1 Ferruginibacter sp.
TCCTGTCTGGACTGATATGCAAGAAAACCTTCGCTGGCTAAATAAGTTTCTATATAAGTAATAGGTTTACCCAATAATTTTGAAAACCCTTTTTTATAAGGTTCCATAGCAACACCACCATGAACATAAAATGCAAGGTTAGGCCACATTTCATGGATGTGGTTAAGGTTATATCTTTCAATAATTTTTTCAAGACAAATCTGTAACCAGGCAGGAACGCCAACAATAAAACCAATATCCCAGTTAGGAGCATTTTCTACAACTTCCTCCAGCTTTTTAGACCAGTCTTTTTCTCTCGCAATTTTTTTACCGGGTTTATAAAGACCCATACTTCTAAACCATAAAGGGAGATTTTTTTGCTGTATGCCACTAAGATCGCCGGCATAATAAGTTGCACCCTTTTGTAATTGTGTGCTGCCACCTATCATTAACCAACCTTTACCTATTGAACTTTTGGGAACTTTTTCATATTTAGCAAGACTGATTAATTGTTTTATACCCGTAATGGTATTGCTGCGAATCAGTTCTTTTGTTATAGGAATATATTTGCTGGATGCCTCGCTGGTACCACTGCTTAGAGCGAAAAACTTTATAACACCAGGCCAGCAAACATCTGGTATACCTTCTAAAGTTTTATACCACCATTCATCGTAAATTTTCGTGTAATCGTAAGTTGGTACATTTTGTTGAAATTTTTTACCGGGATGCCGGCTTAGTAAAATCTCATCAAATTTAAATAACTGACCAAATTGTGTAAACCTGGCTTTGCGCAATAATTTTTTAAGTACTTTTATCTGTTGCCTCCTTGCATCTCTAACAGGTAGGTTTAATGCCTTCGCAATGTATGCAGGTAGCTTTATATCGAAAATGGGCATTAATTAACAAATTGTTATGGACGACAAATATAGTTAATGGCAATGATGATTAATTGCTATAAAACTTCAACTACATATACAGTCCTTAAAATTGTAGTTGCACATAAAGTTATTGCAGTATATATTCTACATTATTTATGCTGCTTATACTACAATGTGTTAAATCTACTTGTTTGAAATTCAGATAATATCCTTTAGCAAAAAATTTAATCCCTACCCCGTAAGAACAAACAAACGTTTACTATTTTAAATGCTCTCACTAAGAGAGCATTTTTATTTTACACAAATAAATTTCGTTGGTGTAAAACTTAAGAAAACCTGTAAGGTTAAGTGCAGCATTTCGTATAAACATTGGGTACAAAAACATTCATTTAAAAATATTCGTATGAAATATACAATTATGGGTTTTATAGCTGCAATAGTAATTGCAGCCATATTGTTTGGTTTTAAACAGTCAGGCAAAGAAGTACTAAATGAAAGTAAGATTACAGGTATTTTTGAGCCGGTAGCTGTCATTGAATTATTCACTTCTCAAGGCTGTTCAAGTTGCCCCTCGGCAGATAAATTACTTGGCAAAACCATTCACAACACTAATGGAAAAAAAATATTTGCATTGTCTTATCATGTAGATTATTGGAACCGCCTTGGTTGGGCAGATCCTTTTAGCAGTGCAGCATTTTCTAACAGGCAAAATCAATATGTAAGCTCACTAAATATTAATGGGGCATATACACCGCAAATGGTAGTAAATGGAAGCCGTGAGTTTATAGGTTCTGATAAAAATGCATTATCATCATCGATAAACAACGCATTTGCGGAGAAAGCTGAAACAAGTTTTTCTGAACTTGAAGCATTGCAGGAAAAACAAAAAGGGATTAAAGTAAAATATAAACTTGACGGAGATTACAGTGGTGCAACTATTAATTTTGCTCTTGTATCGTTGCGTGAAACTACTGACATTAAAAGAGGAGAAAATGGGGGAATAACACTTACAAATGAAAACATTGTAAGACAATTGCTGACACAAAAAGCGAACAATAAAGGTGAAGTAATATTTGCTATATCTCCCGTGCCGGCGGTTAATAATGCGGCAGTAATTGTTTTTATACAACGGCAAAATGGGTTAAAAATTATTGGCGCAGCTATGGCAAAATTTTAAAATTATTATTTGATTAAAAGCTCTATAATGGGTTATTAATATGGTAATTAATGTAAATTAGGCTATATCAGGTTTAATTTTATGAAAGAGAACAGTGTTTTTTTACCCGAAAAATGGGTAGATAATTATGGAGATGAATTATACAGGTACGCTATTGTAAGGGTTAAAGACAATGGATTTGCTGAAGATATTGTGCAGGAAACTTTTTTAAGCGCTTGGCGCTCCAAAGAAACATACAATGGAGCATTTTCAGAAAAAAACTGGTTGTATGCAATTTGCAAAAATAAAATTATTGATCATTTTAGAAAACAATCCAGTAACTCATCCATTATTATAGGGAAGGAAGAAGAAATATATTTTGATAATATTGCACACTGGAGAAGTAAAGACTCCCCAAAAGACTGGAATATTAATTATGATAAAAAAGTAGAGGTTAAAGAGTTTTACAGTGTTCTTGAAAACTGTAAGAAAAAATTAAAAGATATACAGCAGCAGGTTTTTGTATTAAAGTATATGGAAGATTTAGATACTGTAGAAATTTGCGAAGCTTTAAAAATTACACAGGCAAATTATTGGGTTCTTATTCACAGGTGTAAACTTCATTTAAGAAGCTGCATTCAAAAAAACTGGCTAAATCTATAAACGCAACATGTTACAAAAATTAATGAATATCACTTGCCTTCAGGCAACATTACTCACTTCCAAGAAAGAGGCAAATCAAACTTCTTTTGTAGAAAATATAAAATTAGCCTTACATCAATCAATCTGTACAGGCTGTAAAAGATTTGCAATGCAATCAAAATTTATTGCCGACAATGCTAAAAATGCTGCTGATTTTAATGAAGCAGAATTATCACCTCAAAAGAAAATTATTATTAAAGAACTCATGCAATAATTTTATTTGATACTATCCCGTTGTGCTTGTTTCTGCATAATTTCCGATAAAAATTGTTTGGTTATACTTTCAAGATTTTCGTTGCTAATATCTAATGCTTTTTCGTTTTGTACTAAAGCCAGCCATGGTTTAGCGCTGCCGAAAGGGTAAGCACCGTAAACAACAACCGGTGTTCCTTGGGCTAAAATATTATCTGTTCCTTTTATTTTCCATTGATCTGCCCATTCATATAAATATTTTGCATCTTTCTCACTAAGTCTAAGGCAAGAGTGAGATGCAGGATAGCCAGGCATTTCATATTGATGAAATCCAACTCCAAGTTTATTTTCTATATTGAAATTCCATTTTAAATCCCATTCATCGTTAAAAGTACTAGTAGTTATTTCAGCTTTCCAGTTTGTATAAAATAAACCTGTCGGCGTCATATCTGCTTTTCGCCCCATACTGGTTGGGCCTGTGTAAACCAGTGTTCCATTTTCGTACGCTGCAAAAGATTGTGTTGGATAAGAAAAGAAAATTATTTTTTTTATGCCTTTTAAAAAAGATGCCTCAAGCGGAAATGGAAAATATTGTTTAATTGATTGTGTTAAATCTGAAGGAATAATAATTGAATCAAATCTATTAAGAAACTTAACGTCTGCACGGTTGATTGCTGCTATAACTTTTAAATTATTGGAGTCTGTATTTCTTATAAATTTTTTTATACTGTCTTTTGAAATTAGTAATGTATAATTTATTAGAATTTTTTTTTCAACTTTAATTTCCGGCAGAAAATCATCGGGGGTTGAATTTATTTCCTTTTTATTATTGCAACTTAATAAAACAAAAGTTCCAAGGAGCAACTTGATTAAATTTTTCAGCATAAATATTTTCTTCATACTCTGGAAACATTATGCCAATGTCTTTAAAAAACAGCGGATGAAGATTTATAACAAATCTTTGATGAAAAGAGAAGTAAATTAAACCAATATTTTAACGGGATAAAAATGATTGTTTGTTGAGGGTATTTGTTTCCGTATAGATTATTCCACATTGTAAATTTCTTTTCTTCATTATGTTAAACTATATATGGGGGTAACAAAGCCAACAGCATAGAACTTGGGTTGGTATTACTGTAGTGCTAAAGTATCTGATATTTTCTTTTAGCCAAATAATGATGATAACTGTGGCTGCTGAGTTAGAATAGTAGAATTTTCCCAATTGCATGGTTGAGGTTCGAAAAAAATATTAAGGCCGTGTATTATTTTTTCCTTCCAAATAATCTACCTGCTGCACAGAACCTAACCTAAATTTTAATGGAATTTTTGTAACTTTTTCAAATTTTATTTCCTGCCTGCAAAAAAATGCAAGATTGATGCTGTAAAAAGTAGGGGATACAAGCATAGCAGGCGAAACATACATATTTACTTTAGCTGTAGAATCTATCTTTTTTTTAGGGAGGCTATTACTTTTAAACAAAGAAGATATTGATTGGCTGAAGCCAGAAACAGTTACAGTAACTGCACAAAATAATAATGTTATAAGTTTGCTTTTCATTTATAACGCTTAATGACTGTAAATTTACGAACTTAACAACGATTTGGTTTTACAGGTTTAGTAAAAAGCAAAAAGTTAAACAAATTTTTATATAGATATTTTCTCATGGCTTTACATCAGAGTTTACAACAAAAGTTATTACAAAAACTTTCGCCGCAGCAAATACAGTTAATGAAATTGCTGCAGGTTCCCACTGCAATATTGGACGAACGCATAAAAGAAGAAATGGAAGAAAATCCTGCATTGGAGCAGGCAGATGAAGATAGCCATGATGACGAATTTGAAAAAGATGAATTTACCGAACCCGGTGAGGAAGAATATAAAACCGAAGGAACGGAAGATGAATATGAAAACATAGACATAAGTGATTATGTACATGAAGGAGATGATGATGTAGGAGATTATAAAATGAGGGACGAAAATTATCCTGAAAAAGATGACAACAGGGTTATACCACATAAGGTTGAAACAAGTTTTATGGAAATCATGCTTCAGCAACTTGGGTTATTAAAGCTGAGCGAAAAGCAAATGAAAATCGCAGAGCAACTTGTTGGCAGTTTAGATGATGATGGTTATTTGCGCAGAGAAACCAGTGCAATTATAGATGACCTTGCATTCAGGCAAAATGTTGATACTGATGAAGTGGAAATTGAGCAATTGTTGATGCAGATACAACAGTTTGATCCTCCGGGTGTAGGTGCAAGAAGTTTGCAGGAATGTCTGTTATTGCAACTTCAACGAAAAGCCGATCAGGGAAAAATAATTGAAATATCCATTAAAGTTTTGGAGAAATATTTTGATGAGTTTACAAAAAAACATTATGAAAAAATACAGCGTGCGCTTACGCTTACAGATGACCAATTAAGGGAAATCATCGGCCAGATTGTAAAGCTTAATCCTAAACCCGGCGGAACTGCCGGTGATACAGGAAAAAATACCAATTATGTAATTCCCGATTTTTTTATAGCAAACAATGTTGGTAAGCTGGAACTAAGTCTTAACAGTAAAAATGCTCCAGATCTTCGCATCAGCGAAGGTTACAGAGATATGCTGAAAGATTATGATAAGGGAACAAAAAAAGACAAGCGGCAAAAAGAAGCAGTGCTTTTTATAAAACAAAAAATAGACAGTGCAAAATGGTTTATAGATGCAATTAAGCAAAGACAAAATACTTTGTTGAATACCATGGAAGCCATCATGAATTACCAGCACGAATTCTTTTTAACAGGAGATGAAACGCAACTTCGCCCTATGATTTTGAAAGATATAGCAGAACGTACAAACCTTGATATATCTACAGTTAGCCGTGTTGCCAACAGTAAATTTGTACAAACTGAATTTGGGACATACAGGTTAAAATTCTTTTTTAGCGAAAGTTTACAAACAGACAGTGGGGAAGAAGTGAGTACCAGAGAAGTGAAAAAAATTCTTACGGATTTAATTGAGGAGGAAAGTAAAAAACATCCATACAGCGATGAAAAACTTACCGACATGCTGCAGGAGAAAGGTTATAATATTGCTCGAAGAACTGTAGCAAAATACCGGGAGCAATTAAATATTCCGGTTGCAAGGCTGAGAAAAATATTATAAAAATGGAAGCTATTTTACCAAAAGAAATTCTACCGGAAAAAAAGTATGTTCATCCTTTATTAAAATGGCCGGCTAACTTTTTCTCCTATATTTTTCATCCAATTTTTGTGCCGTTGTATGCAATTGCATTTCTTGTATACATACATCCATCGTACTTTTCAGGGTTTTCTGCCAGGGCAAAGTTGTTTACTATTTTAATTAGTGCCTATAACTTAATCTTCTACCCATTATTAAGTATAGTTTTACTTAAAGCAGTTGGTTTTATAGATTCTGTTTTTCTTCGTACAAAAAGAGATCGCATTATTCCTTACATGGCCTGTGGCATTTTTTTCTTTTGGGCATATACTGTTTTTAAAAAGCAGGACATATATCCTGAAATAATGCCATCATTTATTTTAGGTGTTTTTCTTGCTGCATCTGCTGGGTTAATTGCCAATATTTATTATAAGGTTAGTATGCATGCAATTGCTATGGGTGGCTGGCTTGGGTTGTTTTTGGTAATTGCTAAAAGTAATTCTATGTTAATGTCATGGCCTATTGCTCTTTTGCTTTTATGCACTGGTATTGTTTGCACATCCCGTTTGATTATTTCTGACCATACTGAAAAAGATATTTACTCAGGCCTTGCAATAGGTTTATTGTCGCAATTTATTGCGGCATCGGTATAGTTTCATCAAATAATGAGCTTTAACACACAAGTTTTTTTAACTGGCAGTATAGTTGCTTAGTATTTTAAAATTTAAACTCTTTTTATGAAAATATTCTTTACACTGTTAATAATCTCGCTTACACTAGGCTCATGCGAAACGCTTCAACAGGTCGCAAATGCTGCAGGTGCAGGCACAGGAATTGGCATATCAAACACAGAAGCGGCTGCAGGCATTAAAGAAGCCCTGAGCCAAGGAATTACAAAATCAGTACTTCAGTTAAACACCACAGATGGTTTTTTTAGAAATGAATTGTACAAAGTTTTACTTCCACCTGAAGCTAGAAAAATTGAAAATACCCTTAGAGACCTTGGTTTTAACAGTCTTGTAGATAAAGCAATTCTGCAAATAAACAGAGGTGCAGAAGATGCAGCCGGTTATGCCAAACCAATATTTGTTGATGCTATAAAAAGTATGACCTTAAGTGATGCCATCGGCTTGATTAGAAATGGTGATACAAGTGCAACACATTTTTTTAGAGAAAAAACAACCGCTAAATTGTTAGCAGCATTTAGACCTGTAATTGCTTCCTCTTTAGATAAAGCAGATGCCACAAAATATTATGGTGATATGGTAGCGAAGTACAATAATTTTCCTACAACGTTTAGAAAAATTAATCCAGATCTTACAAGTTATGTTACACAAAAAGCAACGGATGCTTTGTTTAATTTAATTGCAAAAGAAGAAATTAATATCAGAACAAATTTTGCGGCAAGAACAACAGATATATTAAGAAGGGTTTTTGGGGGAGCTTACAGATAAAAGAAATTATACTAAAAAAATGCTGCGGATGTTTTATAATCTGCAGCATTTTTTATTGCGTTAACTTTTGTTGAGTTTCAAAAAACTGAAGAACGCCAGCTTGTCCGTTTTCGTACAACATTCTTCTATTTTTGGTACTAACTTTTTTTACTTTTGGATTTACTTTTCCATAATCTACATAAATACTTCTTCCTTTTTCATTCAAAAGACCAGGATATTTTCTCGCCATTGTTTCTATTAAAAGATTTGCAAATGCAGCGAAGTAGTCATTTATTGTTTTAGGTTGATAGGCAGGTATTTCAATGGAGTTATTTAGAAAAGAATCTATCTGCTCTTTACGTTCCAGTTTAATGCCTATTGTTTCTTTATTAAAAATAAGATCGTCACATAATAGTGGCATAGAGCCATGTTTACAACTGTCAAACATACTAATAGGATAATTGCAAAGCATACCACCATCAACGTAATAGTTAATGTAAGAAGAGGTGTCTCCGGGTTCTATTTTTTGCAAAGAATCGTTTAGTACAATTGGTGTAAAATACAATGGAATACCACCGCTTATTCTTACTGCCGTAGCCACAGAGAAGGAGGGAGTGTTTTTATACGAGAAGACTTCCAGCCGCTGTTTACTTATGTTTGTACCTGTACAATAAAGGTCTTTATATTTTTTGTTATTCAATTTTAGTTGATGAAGCTGCATAAAAGTAAGGTCTGCATTTCCTGTTTTCATCAGCAACATTTCTTTTAACCAAATTTCATATTTATCACCCTTATACATACCAAATTTTCTTTTTATCCGCTTGTATTTTCCAATTAAACCTCCTTTGCCATCATTAAATTTTTGAAATTTTAAAGACATTAATATACTGTCAATCTCATCCGCATGATAACCAATTGAAATCATTAACCCTGCAATTGCACCTGCTGAGGAGCCTGCAACATTTTCTATTTGTGGCATGGTGCCATTCTCTTCCAAAGCTTTAAAAGCACCTGCATAAGCAATACCTCTTAGACCACCACCTTCTAAAGCAAGATTTTTATAGATAGGTTTTATTTGTGCTGTAGAAAAAAATGGGACCAGCAAAAGCATTAATATTTTCATGGCAACAAAAATATCAATGTAATTGTAGGCATATGTGTTGTAAAAGTTAAATAATATCATTAGCCAGCAACACCTGCCATGCTGCATCAGTATCTCCTTCATTTAAAAGAATTGCTGCAAGTTTATGTGTCTCCTTTTCCATCTCCAGAGGATCCAGATTAAAATACTGCACAATATGTATTAAAGTTTCATTTTCAAATGCAGCATCAATTACTGGTAATTTATTCACATTGGCCAATTGGCCTAAATTGTTTCCATTAAGTATTTTGCTGTTGCGAATGGCTTCAGGAAGTACATCTATACCAATACCGATTTTAATATTGGGTTTTGCAACTTTGAATAAATTGTCATTCGAAATTTTGCAATACCAGTCGCCACCCAGTCTGGCAACCAAATTATATTTTGTTTGATTAATTCTGTTATCACTATCAAGTATACTTTCATCAATATGCATCGTTAGCACTTCACATATTACAAGGTTTCCGGCACCGCCTTCTGTGCCAAGTGCTTTTATCTCAAGAACTTTACATTCCAATTTTACTTTACTTTCTTTTACCATGGGCGGCTTTACCAAACTTGCATTTTCCGGGGTAAAACCTGCTTTAATAAATTCATTCTCTTTTTTAGCAAAGTCGCAACTAGCCAGCGACATTTGTTGCACCATATCATAATCAACCATATTAATTACCACCTCTGGCACTTCTATTACATTTTGCAAAGTATGCTTGGTGCTGTTATCTCTTACCCGCCTTGCCGGCGAAAAAATTACTATTGGTGGATTAGATGAAAAAAGGTTAAAAAAGCTGAAGGGTGATAAATTTACATTCCCTTCTTTATCTATTGTAGATGCGAAACAGATTGGGCGTGGTGCAACTGCATGCTGGAGATAAATTTGTACTTCGGCAGGGGAGAGGGATGATAAGGTTAGTTTCATAATAACCGCAAAGACGCAAAGGCGCTGTTTTAAAAATCGTTTACAAATCTTTTTATTCCATCTTTTATAGTGGGCACATGAAAATTAATTAAAAATCCAAGTTTCTTCTTAGCCAGTTTTAAATAAGAAATTACCTGTGCTGTATGCACCGGATGTAATGTATCACAACATTTAATTTCCAGTATAATTTCATCCTCTATCAATAAATCTATAACATAATATTTCCCCGTATTGTATCCTTTGTAATACAAAATTGTTTCTACTTGATTAATGGCTTTTATGCTTCGCAAATTAAATTCCGTTAACAACGCATACTCATAAGCAGATTCTAAAAGTCCTGAGCCTGGTTCTTTATGCACGTGATAACATGCATCCACAATTTCCTTAGGCAGCTGATTGTATCTATCTTTTATCATAGACATTGAGATTATTTAAAAGACGTTTTAAATATAAAATTCTGCGACTTTGCGGTAAACCTATTTCTTCAACGCCAATATCGAAAAATTACTCTCATCCGCTACAATTGTATTTTTCAACAAACCCAATCCATCAATTTCCATTTCTACCACATCGCCCTGTTGCAACCATTGCTCTGTATAATTAGGATCGTTTAATTTTCCCGTACCATTTAATTCTAAAAAGCAACCAGTTCCTACTGTTCCGCTGCCAATTACATCTCCTGCATAAAGATTTACGCCATAAGCGCAACGCTCCAGTATTTCTGCAAAGGTCCAGTCCATATCTGCAAGGTTGCCTTCGCTTACCTGAATGCCATTTACTTTACAGGTCATTTTTAAATTCCAGCTTTTGCCGGTATGGCCTTCTTTGCATGGTACTTCAAATGGTTGTAACTCATCGAGCGTTACCAGCATTGGACCAATGGCTGTAGAAAAATCTTTCCCTTTTGCAGGGCCAAGATTCAACAACATTTCTTCCATCTGTAAACGTCTTGCGCTCATATCATTCATAATCATCAGCCCGGCAATATACTCGTCTGCTTCAGCAGCTTTAATATTTTTTGCATGCTTGCTTACCACAATTGCAGCTTCCAATTCAAAATCCAGTTTTTCAAAATGGTCAGGCATGCAAACAATATCTCCCGGTCCTTGAATGCTGTTGTGATTTGTAAAATAAAATATTGGATACTCATCAAATTCAGGAATCATATCCACTTTTCTGTTTCGCCGTGCCGATGCTACGTGTTGCCTAAAAGCATATCCATCACGGCAACTTGTGGGGTTAGGCACAGGGGCAATTATTTCAGCATCAGCAAAATTTCCATAAGATTTATTTTCATAACCCCCATCTTTAACTTTTCTTTCAGCAGCCTGAGCAAGCGGAAAAACATCTTCCCAATAATTTAAAAACATTGCCATACTTATAGGTATGTCTGGATGCAATTTATCCGTATCATAAATTTTTTCATTTATTACCAGGGCGAGTTGTTCATGTTCGTTTTTTAAATAAGTTATTAATTTCATATAATTATTTTAATTTGGAAAGTAGAATGGAACTAAAATTGTTATTATTTGCCTTTATGTTAAGAATGACAAATTTAGACTTCCAAACTCTTTAAAAAAAAGGATTTTGTATATTTGCATCATATTAAATTAATACATGGAATTTCACAAAATACATAATAAGGGTCAGGCACAAATTTTTAGAAACGGTTATTTAGAATACCTTACAAAAACTCACCCGTTGGTTATATGGGGTATGTATTTACCTATATTGATATTTTTGCCTTTTTATTCTATTGAATATCTCAATTTTTCAGGTCTGAATGTTTTTCTGATTTTTATAAGTGGTTTGTTTATTTGGACACTAACTGAATATATCTTACACCGTTTTGCTTTTCATTATCATCCTGAAACTGAAAAAGGAAAGAGAATTAATTATGTTTTGCATGGCAACCATCATGAATATCCTCGAGATAAAGAAAGGTTATTTATGCCTGCAGCTCCAAGTTTAATCATCGCATCTATGTTTTTCTTTTTATTCTTTTTGATAATGGGTAATAATGTTTTTGCATTTTTTCCAGGTTTTATGCTTGGATATTTAATTTACGGCACAATGCATTTTGCCATACATGCATGGAATCCTCCTTTTAAATGGATGAAAGGGTTGTGGAGAAACCATCATCTACATCATTATAAACATACTGACATGGGGTTTGGTGTAAGCAGTACTTTTTGGGATCATGTTTTTGGCACCATGTTCGATCTAAAGAAAGAAAAAGAAGATAAGGAAAAGGTGAAGGATTTGATGTTTACAAAAAAGTCTGACTAAATATTTTACCAACGTTCTTCTTCAGAATTATGGCTGGTTCTAGCAGTATTTACTTCTCTTGATTTTATTTTTTCTAATTGTCGTTGTATAAACAATGCAGCAATAATTTTTCCTGCGTCTTCTTGTTTATTTTCCGCCAAAAGTTTGTTTAATTTTTGTTCATTAATATCTGCTCTGTAAAGAATATAAATCAATTTATTAAAATCATTTAAGATCAGGAAATTTATTTTTTCAGTAAGAAGTTCTACAAGGTTAGTCTCGTTTGATTGTAAAGCGAATGAATCGTTTACTATATGAATTATTTCATTTTTCATAATTAGAATTTTTCTAAAACACCCAATGCAAAAAGTGCGAAATCGTATTTTGAGGGATCTGTTTTATCCAGCATTTTCATGGCTTCTGTCAATTCTACGGCGGCAAGCCAGTCAGTAGGTTTTCTGTTTAAAAGTCCAAAATGTCTTGCCACCCTTGCCACATGCAAATCTAAAGGTATTATTAATTGCGAAGGCGATATGGCTTTCCATATTCCAAAATCCACGCCTTTATTGTCATTCCTCACCATCCAACGTAAGTACATGTTCAACCGTTTGCAACTTGCTTTTTTAGCTGGAGAAGCAATATGTTTAAGAGTTCGTTTTGGTACATGTTCCAGAGAAAAAAAGTATCTATAAAAACCATTCAATCCATTTTCAACATTTGCATCATTCTTTGCCATATTAAGTGTAAATGCAGATTCCAAAGATTCATTTTTGTTGTAATGATGTTGAAAAAAATCTATAAAATATAAAAGGTCTGTTGGGTTAAAAGTGCGGTGTTTAAAATTCAATAATTTTTTAAGGTCGGCTTGGTTATGATCCAAACAAAACTCATAGGGAGAATTGTCCATCAGTTGCATTAGTTCTTTGCTTTTATTAATGATGGTTGTACGGTTGCCCCACGCAAAAATGGCAGCGAAAAACCCCGCTATTTCTATATCCTGTTTTTTAGTAAATAAATGAGGAATGCAAACAGGGTCAGGTCCAATAAAAAAAGGTTGATTATATTCATCAACCTTTTTATTAAGAAAATCTTTTAATTTTTTATCGATCACTTTTATTAATTAAACAACACTTTAAATTGTTAGAAACCAAAGTCCCCTTTGGAGGATTTAGGGGGCTTCAATCGCCACCTTCAAATCTTCCACTAAATCTTCTGCATCTTCGATACCCACACTAAGCCTTATTAAGCCATCTGCCAACCCATTTTTTATTCTCTCTTCTCTTGGAATGCTAGCATGGGTCATACTTGCAGGGTGATTGATTAATGATTCCACTCCACCCAAACTTTCTGCCAATGCAAATAATTTAGTTGAAGTAAGCACTTTGTTTGCAGCAGCTATACTATCATCTTTTAAGACAAAACTCATCATACCACCAAAGCCACGCATTTGTGCTTTTACAATATTATAATTTGGATGATCTTCAAAACCACACCAATAAACTCTTTCAACTTTTGGGTGATTCCGCAAAAAATTTGCAACAATGATTCCGTTTTCACAATGTTGTTTCATGCGAACATGCAATGTTTTAATTCCTCTTAAAACCAAAAAACAATCCATTGGCCCTGGTACTGCACCGCAACTTTTTTGTATAAAATATAATTGATCTCTAAGCACATCATCATTTATAATTAATGCCCCCTGTATTACATCACTGTGGCCACCCAAATATTTTGTGGCGGAGTGCATTACTATATCTGCACCAAGGTCTAATGGGTTTTGAAGATATGGCGATGCAAAAGTATTATCTACACACAACCAAGCGCCTGCAGCTTTTGATATAACTGAAACGGCTTTTATATCTGTAATATTCATCAATGGATTGGTGGGCGTTTCGATCCAAATCAATTTTGTTTTTGCTGTTACTGCTTTTTCAATATTTGTAACATCTGTTGTGTCTACATAAATAAATTTGATACCGTACTTTTCAAATATCTTGGTAAAAAGTCTGTAAGTGCCACCATACATATCATTGGCACAAATAACTTCATCACCGGGGTTTAATAATTTAATTACAGCATCGGTAGCTGCAACACCGCTTCCAAAAGCAAGGCCATGTTTTCCATTTTCTATTACTGCCAATGCGTCTTCCAGTGCTTTGCGTGTGGGGTTTTGGCTACGTGCATATTCAAAGCCTTGGTTTATACCGGGTGCTTGCTGCACGTAGGTGCTTGTCTGGTAAATAGGCGTCATAATAGCGCCGGTACTAGGGTCAGGTACTGTGCCTGCATGTATAAATTTTGTACCTAACTTATGTTTACTGTTACTCATATTTTTATTTTATTGTGTTGTAAAATTAACCCAAAAAAAGTGGTTAAGGGGTAATAAATAAACCACTGGATTTTTAAAACTCATAAAATTTTGGCAAGATTTAAAAAACGCCAATCAATATTTTCTGCCTCATGGACATGTTTAGGTTCTACCTTGCTTTTCAGAACCGAGGCATTTAAAATATTTTCTTTAACAAGTTTTTCTTTGCATGAAAAAATCATCTCCTGCATTTGTTTATTCTCCATCCAGCTTTTTTGTGGTGTTTCAAATCCAATCTTATTAGTATTCCACAAAATTTTATCAGGAATTTTACCCGACATTGTTTTCCTTAAAATATATTT
>JAYVVD010000184.1:0-5538 GCA_043787295.1 Ferruginibacter sp.
GCTACAGAAGGTAATTTACCTGTAGCTTCGCTCTTATCGTCTATTGCTTTAATATCACGGATAGCGTTACGGGTTGTTTTACCATAATAACGGTTACGATCTCTACGTTTTGAACTTTGTCTAACGTCTTTCTTGGTTGCTGCGTGATTTGCCATTATTCTTATTTTTGGAGTGCGAATGTAGGATTATTATTTAATAATCTAACAAAAGATCTTAAAAATTAGATTGAACTCCACCCAATATCCATCTTCCGGGCATAATTGAACCTAAAATATCGCTGTATTTTCGGTCAAAAAAATTACTTGTTTCTATAAAAACTTTCAACTGATTCTTTTTAACAGCATAGGTCAACTGACCGTTCAAAACAAAATAATCTTTTGAAATGGCGGTTTCGATAGCAGGTGCATTCCTTTGTGCCCTTAGTTTGTAGAGTCCATTGAGAGAAAAACTAACATCTTTATAAGTATATTGTGTATTAAAATTGGTAAAAAATTTCGCATGAGAATTAATGTAAAATGAAGGTATGTTGTTAATACTTTCACTTTTAAGAAATAATAATCCAGATGTTGCAGCAAAACTGCTATACCTGCTAAATGATGTTTTATATTCAATATCAGTTTCCAGACCTTTGGTGTTTACTTTAGCAATATTTTTTGCTAATGCGTATGTGCCTGATGGAATAATATTATTTTTTCTGGGAATATCAGCGTATGCAGTAGGAACATAATCAATTAAATTTTGCTGATCTCTTTTAAAAATGGATGTAGATATTTTTAGGGCGTCTCTTAAAAAACAATCCCCTCCAATTTCATAACTGTAAGATGTTTCAGGAATTAAATCAGCGTTACCAAGACTTCCACTTTTTACCAGCGTTTTGCCATAATTATTGTAACGTTCAGTAAAATCAGCATCTCTTGTTGTTTTACCAAAAGATCCTCTTAATTGGTAATTAGCTTTTTTAAAAGAAATATTTAACTGTGGAATTAATTCTGTTCCGGAAATATTGTTGTTATCTACTCTTAATGCCGGAGAGATATTAATAAAATTGCCTAATTTTTGATTCAAAGTAATATACGCTGCAATTTGATTTACTTTATGGTTGCCCCTATCATTAGAAGTGATCTGCTTTTGAATAAACTGACTGCCCGCTATCACGGTTGTGTTTTTTGTAAGCTCCGTTTCGTAAATTAATTGAGTTTGAAAAAGTGCAGATTTATTTTGATTTGCTGATGCAGCCGCAGAAAATAGATAGTAATCTTTTGCTACTTTTAAACCTACATCAAAATTTAAACGATGTTTCTTTTTATTGTATTGAAGTTTGAGGTGATTCCAATACGATTGAACTTTTTCTGAGGCAGTATCGCTCTTGAATGTGGTGTAAAAATTTTGTGCAGCGAAATCCCGGTTGTCATAAGCCGTTCTATAACTGAGTTGAAAATTTGAATTAATTATTCTTTTGTAGGAGAGAGAAAGCGTTGTGTTATTAAAATAACCCTTGGTACCTCTTTGCTGTTGACCTTTTGCAAAGTTGTTATTTAGCCCACCTGCAATCGTATTTTTTTCATCGTTCCAAAGCCCTCCTACGTTAAAGTTTGCTAACCCATACTGACCCCTTTTAAATTGTGCTTCAATATTTTTTACTTTTTTAGACGATGAAAATGATTTTGTAATAATATTTATCACGCCTCCTACAGCTTCAGTACCATAAATAGCAGATGACGCCCCTTTTAAAATTTCAATTCTTTCAATTTCTGAAACAGCAATCGGAATGTAGCTGTTAAAATGCCCTGTTAATGGATCGTTTAGCCTGATACCATCTAAAATAACCAGAACCTGTTGAAATGTACCGCCACGAATTACAATATCACTCTGCGTTCCCATGGGTCCTCTTGATTGTACTTCAATTCCAGGTACATATCTCAGTAATTCATCTATAGAATTTACAGGCATTTGTTTAAAAGCGTCGCCATTAATCACAGTAATGTTTCTGCCTGTTTTTGAGATTTTTTGAGGAGTTAGTGATGCTGTAATAGTAACCGGATCCAGCGTACTGTCAATTTGAGAAAAACCAGATTGACAAATAAAAAAGGCTATGAGAAAGACGTTCAATCTTCTGCTGAAGTGCATAGTTAATTTTTTAGGAATGCAAATATAGTAGAACATTTTTTAAGTATTTAAATCCGATATTTGCAATCTGTTGAAGCTTAAAAGCACAAAATTTATAATAAAAAAAAATGAAGGATTTTCAATACATAACGAATGCCCATCCATCCTACATCGAAAATCTTTACAATGATTTTGTAAAAAATCCTGAATCTGTAGATGCAGATATGAAGAAGTTTTTTGAGGGGTTCGACTTTGCTGTTGGAAATAATTTAGTTGCCAATGGAAAACCAATTGCTCCTGCAACGGCTTCTTTAAATAATAACGTAGCAAATATTGACAAAGAATTTGCAGTTTACCAACTTATACAATCTTACAGAAAAAAAGGGCATTTAATTGCTAAAACAAATCCTCTTAAAGAAAGGAAAGACCGACATGCAGGTTTAGAACTTTCAAATTTTAATTTGAGCGACGCAGATTTAAGTACTGAATTTGAGGCCGGAAAATTTTTAACCTTCGGTAAAGCAAGTTTACAAAACATTATTTCTCATTTACAAAAATCATATACCCATCATGTAGGGGTGGAGTACAGTGCATTAAACGATATTGCTAAAATACAATGGCTCTCAAATGAAATGGAAGCAGGTTTTCACAAACCTATATCACTTGAACAAAAAAAGCGCATTCTTCAAAAATTAAACGAAGGTGTGATATTTGAAAAGTTTTTGCATACAAAATATATAGGGCAAAAAAGATTTAGTCTGGAAGGTGGCGAAAGTACTATTGCAGCACTTGATGCGATGCTGAACACAGCAGCAGAAAATGATGTGAGAGAGGCAGTAATTGGTATGGCACACAGAGGCAGATTAAACGTACTGGCTAATGTGCTGGGAAAAACTTATGAACAAATTTTTACTGAGTTTGAGGGTACTGCAACACCAGATACTACCATGGGGAGTGGAGATGTAAAATACCATCTTGGCTTCAGTAGCGAAATTGAAACAGAAAGCGGCAGAAAAATAAATTTGAAACTTTGTCCTAATCCTTCTCATTTAGAAACCGTAGACCCCATTGTAATTGGTTATGTACGCAGCAAGGCAGATGTTCTTTACAACAGTGACTTTGATAAAATTCTACCGATACTTATTCACGGAGATTCTTCTGTAGCAGGGCAGGGCGTGGTGTACGAAGTTTTGCAAATGAGTAAGCTTAAAGGTTATTACACCGGCGGTACAATTCATTTTGTAATAAATAACCAGATTGGTTTTACTACTGATTTTGATGATGCCCGGAGTTCAGATTATTGCACATCAGTAGCTGCAATGGTGCAGGCGCCTGTGCTGCATGTAAATGGAGATGACCCGGAAGCAGTGGTAAAAGTTGCAGAGATTGCCACCAGATACAGACAGGAATTTAACAGCGATATTTTTATTGATATGGTGTGCTTTCGCAGGCATGGGCACAACGAAGGGGATGAACCAAAATTTACACAGCCCAAGTTGTATCAGCTAATTGATAAGCACATGAATGCCCGTGAGGTGTACACACAATACCTTATTGAAAATGGCGAAACAGATGCAAAAATTCTTGCAAAGCAAATGGAGCAAAAGTTTTTGGCAGAACTACAGGAAAGATTAGTTGAAGTAAAACAACATCCTCTGCCATACACATTTCAAAAGCCTGAAGAGTGGTGGCAGAAGTTGAGAAGAGCAACTACAGAAGATTTTTTAAAAAGCCCCGTTACAGCAATAAAAGAAGAAGAAGTAAAAAAATTATTTGATGGTTTAATGAAATGGCCCGAAAATTTTAAGCCATTAAAAAAAGTAGAGAAATTATTGGCAGATAAAATTAAATTATTTGCTGACACACAAAAAATTGACTGGGCAACCGCAGAACTTTTGGCATATTCAAGCTTGCTTATTGAAGGTAAAGATGTAAGAATGAGTGGACAGGATGTGAAGCGGGGAACCTTTAGCCATAGACATGCCGTTATCTACGATGAAAATACAAATGAAGGATACAACAGACTAAGTCATTTTACAGAAAACCAGGCACCTTTTAGAATTTATAATTCATTATTGAGCGAATATGCTGTGCTTGGTTTTGAGTACGGTTACAGTATGGCAAACCCAAACGCACTTGTACTTTGGGAAGCACAATTTGGTGATTTTGTAAATGGGTGCCAGATTATTATAGATCAATTTATTGCTGCTGCTGAAACCAAATGGCAACGCATGAATGGCGTTACATTGTTATTGCCTCATGGTTACGAAGGTCAAGGTCCTGAGCACAGTAGTGCAAGAATGGAGCGTTTTTTACAACAATGTGCAGAACTGAATATGGTAATTACAAATGTTACAACAGCAGCTAATTTTTTCCATGTTTTGCGGAGGCAAATGGCATGGCCTTTTAGAAAGCCCTTGGTAAATTTTTCGCCAAAAGCAAACCTAAGGTTACCTGCAACATACAGTAATATAAATGAGTTTACACAAGGTGGTTTTAACGAAATATATGACGATATAACAGTTGATGCAAACCAAGTAAAAAAAGTTTTGTTTTGTACCGGTAAAATCTATTTTGATTTAAATGATAGAAGAATAAAAGATGAAAGAAAAGATGTTGCCGTTGTAAGATTAGAACAGTTATACCCACTACCTCAAAACAGGCTTGATGAACTTTATAAAAAATACAGCAAAGCCATTTGGCATTGGGTACAGGAAGAGCCGCAGAATATGGGTGCTGCAGCTTATTTGCGAATGAATGTACAAAATATAAACTTTCACATCATCAGCAGAAAAGCCAGTGCATCAACGGCTTCGGGGTATTCAAAAATTCATGCAAAAGAACAGGTGGAAATTGTAGATACCGCTTTTAGTATTTAATTGATAATAGTTTAAAATAATATTCCTGTAACGGAAAAAAATAAAAGAGAAAGATGTTTCAAAGTTTAAGTGAAAAGTTAGAAGGTGCTTTTAAAAATATAAAAGGTGAAGGCAGAATTTCTGAATTAAATATTGCCAATACCGTAAAAGATATTAGACGTGCATTGGTTGATGCGGATGTGAATTATAAAATTGCCAAAGAATTTACTGACAAAATAAAAGAAACTGCTTTAGGTAGCAAAGTTTTATTGGCTGTGAACCCCGGGCAACAAATGGTAAAGATTGTGCAGGACGAATTGACTGTATTAATGGGGGGAAAAGAAAGTGAGTTTGATGTAAACGGAAACCCAGCTATTATTCTTGTTGCCGGTTTGCAGGGATCTGGTAAAACTACATTCAGCGGTAAGCTTGCCCATTATTTAAAAACAAAAAAAGGTAAATCACCCTTGTTGGTAGCAGCAGATATTTATCGCCCTGCAGCCATTGATCAGTTAGAAGTATTAGGTGGACAAATAGGTGTTGATGTTTATGCCGAAAGGGAGAACAAAGATGC
>JAYVVD010000185.1:0-8144 GCA_043787295.1 Ferruginibacter sp.
CCTGCCGGTGGTGTTGGTTACGAACAAGCGGACAGGGAAACGGCCAATGGTTATGTACCTATTTCGTTACAGTACCTGCCTTATACTGCGGAGTATGCAAGGGCGCAAAGTATGGCTGCCGGCGACCCGATGATTGACCCTGCCAACACCAACCGGTCGTACAAAGGCAAAGTTTTTACTGCTGCCAACATTACCGATTTAAAATCCATTTTAAACACCAAAGCTGCCATGGGTGGCAAACCAGTGATAGTTTGTATGGCGCTCGGCAACCCTGCGGTGGTGGCCGAATTTGAAAAAGAAGTATCGGGAATTATTGCAAGTTTTGGTGTGCAGGATCAGGCTTTGTTAGATATCATTTCTGGTGCAAAAGAACCCTCCGGCCTATTGCCCATTCAAATGCCAATAAACATGAAAACAGTAGAGCAACAAAAAGAAGATGTACCACATGATATGGAATGCTATGTAGATTCAGAAGGCAATAAATATGATTTTGCTTTTGGCCTGAATTGGAAAGGTGTAATAAAGGACGCAAGGGTTTTAAAGTATAAAAAAAAATGATAAACCGAAGCCTATAACTTTTATAGGAAAGGTGCGTTAAAAACTAGAATACGCCTATTTGATACAATCTACTATGAACAAAATAATTTTACTTTTCATTGGACTCTTGTTGTTTTTCATGATTTCGTTTGGACAGACCTTAAATGACAAAATAATGTTTGTGATTGACTCTATTCCAGTTATCAACAACCCCCAAGAAGGAAATGAAATATTGCAAGATGATGTTGCTGACATCACAGTTAAAAAAAATAAAGACACATTAAAGCTGGGCAGTTTGATGGAGTAACTTCCATATTTACAAAAAGTATCGCAATAGACCTGAAAGCATAAAACAAGCTCCTTCCTCAAAACAAATGGAAAAGAAAAATGGAACTTTTGTTTTTCGTAGCAATCTATACAATGGACAATTTATCGGCTATTATTATAGTGGGAGAAAAGAAGAAGAAGGTACATTTGTCAAGGGCAAGCTAAACGGACATCGCAAAATGTATTATCAGAAAGATTGCGTGACGATGCATGATGAGGCGGCGATAATTTCCATTAAAAAGCCCCCTACTTATTTATTTACACAGTTCGACTTACAAGTCTCCTTTTAATATTTATGAAGATCAAATATATTATAGTTAATGCAGCAACAAAACAGCCTGTGTAAAAAGTAATTTTTTGAATATCAGTTATACAAGATTGGCACAATGTTCGAGGCAAACATGGTTCACATTTAGACTGCGAATAAAAGAAAAAACTGCCAAGGCACTTTCAATAATGAAAAGTCTAATTAATATTTTTAATGTCTTTGTCATGTATAAGATAATATTATTTGCTGTATATCATTTCTGGTTGAATATTGGGTTGAACATTTAAAAAACCTTCTCAGAAAACTTACACCAAACCACCACACCGATAAAAGTTCAATAAAGATTAACTGATCAAAATAGCCCAGATGGACAGTAGTAGCTGCTGCTATAATAAGTACCAAAGTATAATGAACTTTGTGGTGGCACTAGTACATACAGCCGGAATATACTTTGACAAAAGTTCATTTGCATACAGCCCCAAAATGTATTTAAAATTCAACAATATTTTATTTTAATCGACTGCTTTGTGCTGCATGACTCATTAAACAAATAGTGAACTTCGATATGCAAGCGTAGCCAAGCAATAACCATTTAATCATTTCCTCCAATTTTTCTACACAAAAAAACCTATGTTTACAACATTGTTTAACAACAACAATTTTAAGTATGAGAAAATACATTTGCGCCATTGCGGTAGTTTGTTTTTTTGGTAATTCATTGTATGCACAAAAAGTATATACTGCTGCTGATTACACAAGAGCAGTAAATAACTTAGGCAGCAATCTTAGTAAATTAATTGACCGGAGTGGGGTAACCCCACAATGGTTGCCCGATGGTAATTTTTGGTACAAGGTTTCTACTGCAACGGGAGTGGAGTTTGTATTGGTAAACGCAAAAAACGGTACTAAAAAAACAGCGGCAACCAAGGATGGTATTCTACCTGATTTTAAAAGCCCTAATATCCCTTCAACAAAATTTGGCGAAGTGCTTTCGCCTGATGGAACAAAAACTGCTTATATTAAAAACTGGAATTTGTGGTTAAGAGATATCGCAACAAAAACAGAAACGGCTTTAACTACAAATGGTGTAAAAGATTTTGGTTATGCAACCGATAATGCCGGATGGACACATAGCGATGCAGCTATTTTAATATGGTCGCCAGATTCTAAAAAGATCTCCACGTTTATACAGGACCAGCGCCACGTAAAAGATATGTACCTCGTTAAGACAACAGTTGGTGCACCGGTGTTAACCCAATGGAAATACCCGCTTCCCGGTGACTCTGCTATCATGAAAATTCACAGGGTTATTATTGATGTTACCACCGGATCTATAATAAAATTAAAAACTGCTGCTGACGATCATCGCAGCACACTTTGCGATGATATAAGTTGCAGCGGTTCTTTTGATGACAACGACTGGAGTGCAGATGGTAGTAAACTTGCTTTTGTATCTACACCGAGAGATCATAAATCTGCCACGTTGCGCATTGCAGATGCACTCACAGGTGATGTTACAGAGGTTTATAAAGAAACAGTTGCCACACAATACGAATCGGGACATGGTACTGTAAACTGGAAATATTTATCTGCAACAAATGAGTTTATCTGGTATTCTGAAAAAGACAATTGGGGACATTTATACCTACATGATATTGCAACTGGCAAATTAAAAAATAGGATTACGCAAGGCAATTATGTAGTAACAAGACTGCTGAAAGTGGACCAGAAAAAACGTGTTTTATATTTTGAAGGCAGAGGAAAAGAAGTGGGTCGCAATCCCTATTTTAAACATTTTTACAAAGTAGATTTTAGTGGGAAAAATTTAGTTTTGCTCACGCCGGAAAATGCAGATCACTCTTTAACTTTTTCTAATGATGAAAGCTATTTTGTAGATAATTTTTCAACTGTTGATAAGCCCAATGTTGCTGTTTTACGAGACTTAAATGGTAAATTAATTGCAACGCTGGAAACGGCAGATATCAGCAGGCTTTTGGCTTCCGGATGGAAAGCACCAATACCTTTTAGTGTAAAATCAGCCGCCAATGGTTTTGATTTATACGGATTCATGTACCAGCCTGCTAACCTTGATGCTTCTAAAAAATATCCTGTCATAAATTATATTTATCCGGGTCCGCAGGGCGGCAGTGTAAACAACTGGTCGTTTGCAGCTACAAGGGCATCTGACCACCAAGCTCTGGCAGAACTTGGTTTTATTGTAGTGGCACTGGAAGGAGGTTGTAACCCAAACCGCAGCAAATCTTTTCATGATGCATGCTACGGAAACATGGCGGAGAATACTTTGCCTGATCAGATTAGCGGATTAAAGCAGTTGCAACAAAAATATCCTTATTTAGATTTGGAAAAAGTTGGTATTTGGGGTCACAGTGGCGGTGGTTATGCAACTGCATCTGCAATGTTTAATTATCCTGATTTTTACAAAGTTGGTATCAGCGAAAGTGGTAACCATGAAAATAGAAATTATGAAGATGACTGGGGCGAAAGGTATATTGGTTTGGATACCAAAGGCAGCAATGGCAAATCAATTTATGAGCCGCAGGCAAACCAGGTAAATGCTAAAAACTTAAAAGGGCATTTGTTAATTGCTCATGGTAATATGGATGATAATGTACCGCCATCCAACACATATCTTGTAGTGGAAGCGCTGGAAAAAGCAAACAAAGATTTTGACCTCATCATCTTCCCAAATGCCCGCCACGGCTATGGAGAAGACAGTTATTATATGATGCGCCGCCGCTGGGATTATTTTGTAAAAAACTTAATGGGTGCAACGCCGCCCAAGGAATTTGTAATAAAACTTACGCCAGATGTACTGAGGTAAAAATTATTTTTCTCGGCTGTTTAAAATTTAATTTTTTTTGTTGCCAATCAGTTAATTAATATTTAGTTGTGGCGGGGGGAATTTTTATTTATTTATTTAATATTATTTAGATATATAAGTTGTAACATTGCAAAAATTTTTTATAAGTATAATAAATAATAAAACAAAGCAACACATTATCTTAAGATATTTCCTATGAAAAAAATTAATATTCCCTTGTTCTTTTTATTTTTTTTGAGTTCTGTTAGTTTTGCTCAAAGTGCTATAACAACTGTTTCTACTACCAATGTAACTGGCGGTTCTGCTACTACATATCTTAACGGCGGAAATACCTATAATTGGGCTACCTCCCCAAATAATGTACAAAAAAGTGTTACCGGTTTTTCTACTGCCGCAGGTAGTTATGGTTATTCTAGTGCATTAAATGGAGTTGTAAAACTTAAGCGATCTACTGGTGGCACAATTACCGGAGATTTTTCGCTGGTGTGGTCAGAAGCAAGTATTACAGCTTCTCCATTTAACATGCAAGCAGCTATGCCCCCAAATATGGAGAGTTATTTTAGTGCTAATATTTTTAATAAGGGAACAGATAATTTGTTTGACAATACATCTGCAAATAGCAATAATATTGAAAGATTAGATTGGATATTGAGCGCAGGTTATTCAACCACAAATGTTACTAAAACTGGTTTCGCTGTTTTTGAAAGAGGTGCTGATGGTCAACATGATCCTTTTGTCATAGCTGCTATAACTGGGTTAGATGTTTCTGGTAATCCAAATGCTTATGGTGCAGTAAAAAGAATTGTATCCGCCGATTATGGAAATATTACAAACTCTGCTGTGGCTTACAGAATACTTAAAGGTGCAAGCGGTACCAATCTTTTAGATGCCACTACAAATACTCAAAATATAGGAGGTGTCTTTTTATCGTTAAGCGATTTGGGAATTTCTGCTGGCAGCAAAGTCTATGGTTATTCTTTGCTTGCGCCAGATTTTCCTGCTGGTGCTACTTCAGCTGATATTGTTAATACAAGTAATACTACAAATTTTCCTATTAATACTGGAAGCGTCGGTGGTATAGATTTAATAGCTACTACAGGCATTTTTATTGATTTAACTGTGCTTCCTGTAACAATAGAATCTTTTACAGCAAAGGAAGAAAATTATAACAAACTTAATTGGAAAGTTACAGATGTAGAAAATGAAATAAATAATTTTACTGTTTTGAAAAGTACAAATGCTGTTGATTTCTTAGAGATCGGAAACGTACCATACACAATCAACAAAACTGATTATAGTTTTACTGATTATAATTCTGCAAAAAGCTATTCAAACAATTATTATAAGTTTAAAATAAAAAAGAAAGACGGGCAATTCATTTTTTCCAGCATTATTAAAATTACAGGTAATAAATGGAGTGGTGCAGCTGCAATATTACCAAACCCTGTTTTTGCAGATGCAATTATTAATTACAAAGCTATAAATGAGGGCTATATTAATTTGCTTATCTACAACACAAAAGGAGAAAAAATAAATAATCAAAAAATAAAAGTACAAAAAGGATTAAATATTATTCAATTTAAAAAGGTTGCAGCCCTTTACCCTGGGGAATACATTCTAGAAATAATGTCATCTGATGAACCATCACAGTCTATAAAGTTCATAAAAAAATAATTTAAACTTCTGAAAGATAAAAAACAGGTTTTATTATATTTATCTATCTCTAAATTAATAATTTAAAAAGTAATTCAACGCTAAACCCTCACATAAATTTTCTTCTTATCCATCACCCATGCAAAAAACCACATCATGCCAATAAATAATATTGCATAAATTAAAGAACCAAACCTTGGCTCGACAGGTAAAATCAGTTTGCACACGTGCTCGTAAAACCAGCCTAAAGGAGAGAGGTAATTTTGTTTTCCGTTCGCTGCGATTGCGCCAGGGATTCTGATTAATCCCAACAGCCTTGGCAATATGCCACTCATCACAAAAATAAACAAGGCATTTTTCCCAAACACATCAAAGAAACGGCTCCATACGCCTTTTGCATTTTTAAATTCTATTAAATAAATCATTACAGATAAAGTGAGTAACGCAAGTCCGGTGGTGTAAATGGTATAACTGCTCGTCCATATTTTTTTGTTTATTGGAAACACCATATCCCATGCAAGTCCAGTAACAATGAGTACACAGCCTGCTACAAATAAGCCATTCAGCATTTCATGCGTTTTGCCTTTTTGTAAAATATAATTACCTGCGAGGTAACCAAATATTACCTGTACAATTGCAGCAAAAGTATTCATCAGTCCTTCGGGGTCAAACGCTACGCCTTCGCCTTTGTACATGTGTGACTCTCCCAAAATATTTTTATCTACTGCAGTACCGAACCAGCCTGCCAGGCTGAAAGAGTCTGCAGGGTTTGCTAAAACACATAAAAACCAGTAAGCAAATAACATAACAGCACCAACAATAAATGAGCCTCTTATTTTAAAATAATGCACAATAACAGAAGCAAAAAAATAACACAGGGCTATGCGTTGCAGCACACCAAATATTCTAAGCGTTTCAAAAGGCTTTCCTACAATATTTCCTGCATCATCGTATTTAATAAATGGAAACCAGTTTAAAAATAATCCTATAAAAAAAATAAGCAATGTGCGCTTAACAATTTTATACCAGAAAGTTTTTTCCCCTGCCGCTTCCAGCTTTGGCATTACAAAAGCCATGGCATTGCCAACTGCAAATAGAAAAAAAGGAAATACCAGATCTGTAGGAGTACAACCGTGCCATGGCGCATGCTCTAACGGTGGATAAATATGACCCCATGAGCCTGGATTATTTACCAGTATCATGAGTGCTACGGTTGCACCTCTAAAAACATCGAGTGAATAAAAACGTTGGTTCATAAGCTAACTTTACAAAGAAAGAGGGAAATTATTTTATCAAGGTAAATGATAATATTCTTTTAAAAAATTGTCAGGGTTTGATTTAATGTTTTAAAAACTTACTTTCGGTTTTCTGATATTCAAATTGATACTGACTTCTATAAAAATTATTTATGTCGCCTTACCTTCTTTTGTCTTTTGTAGTAGGTTATTTTATTTTGTTGTTGATAGTAGCCTGGTACACCAGCAAAAATTCCAACAACGAATCTTTTTTTATTGGCAATAAAAATTCCAACTGGATGCTGGTTGCTTTTGGTATGATCGGTACATCATTGTCGGGTGTCACTTTTGTTAGTGTACCGGGTGGTGTAGGTAAAGAATCATTCGCTTATTTTCAGATTGCAATTGGTTATCTCATAGGTTATTTTGTAGTGGCGTATGTATTGCTGCCATTGTATTACAGGCTTAATCTTACTTCTATTTATAATTATTTAAGTGGCAGACTGGGTGTAAAATCTTACAAAACCGGAGCATCATTTTTTATACTAAGCAGAACATTGGGCGCTACTGCAAGATTGTATCTGGTAGTTAAAATTTTACAGGATGCTATTCTTTCTCAACTCGGTGTGCCCTTTTGGGTAACTACACTTATTATTTTAATAATGATTTTAATTTATACGTACGAAGGTGGTGTAAAAACAATCGTATTTACAGATACATTGCAAACAACTTTTATGCTTACAGGTTTGGTAATTTGTGTATTGTATATTTTAAACACTATGAATCTTAATTTGTTTTCTGCTTTAGATGCAATGAAAGATAAAGGTTACTCAAAAGTATTTTTTACAGAGCCACAAAGCAAACTTTTTTTTGTGAAACAAATTCTTGCGGGTGCATTTATAACTATCACTATGACGGGTATGGATCAGGAAATGATGCAGAAAACAATCTCTGTAAAACGTCTAGGTGATTCTCAAAAAAATATTATTACGCTTTCTATTATTCTTGTATCAGTATTGTTGTTGTTTCTTTTTTTAGGAGGGCTTTTGCATTTGTATGGAGCGCAGCAGGGAGTTACTGTTACGGGTGATAAATTATTTCCGGAACTTGCTTTGCACCACATGCCGTCCATCGTATCTGTCATTTTTATTATTGCATTAATATCTGCATTGTTCCCCAGTGCAGATGGCGCTATTACTGCGCTTACATCATCTATCTGTATAGATATTATTGGTATGCAAAGGCGAGATGATATGACTGAAGCAGCAAAGAAAAAATTGAG
>JAYVVD010000186.1:0-3158 GCA_043787295.1 Ferruginibacter sp.
TAAAGTTTACCAATTAATGAACATCCATTTATTTTAATAAATCTTATATTTGTTTATTGACTTAATGAATAAATCTTACGCCATACAATTTAAAGCAGCATTTTTGCTTATCATATTCAGTTTGAATATGGTTGTAGGCTTTGCATGTTCAATAGGCATTGATATGGGTTTTAATGCTCCACATCATGTTAAGGTGGAAATTAAAACTACTCATACACATACCCATCATCATGGCGCACATAAAACCCATGATCATAAGTCAAATCATACAGAAAACGAAGAGAAAAAGGGTTGCTGCAATGATGAAGTTCAAAAGGTTCAACAGTTAGATAAAAATATAAACAGCACTGCAAAAAGTACAACTCTTCTGTTCACAGCTTTGTTGCCTCCCTCCTTCTTTCAAACGTATATTGTAAAATTTCTAAAGACCAACCCATCTATATGCAAGGAAAGATTTTTTTATCCGCCACCGCCAAACATATTGGTTGAATCTCAGCGTTTTCAAATTTGATTTATTGTAACTCCGTTTAATGGTGTATCCATTGAACTGTATACTTATGCCCTATGGTAAAGTAGTTTTAGTTACAGTAATAAAATTTTTATGTACAAACATTTTGTAATCAACTTTTCAGTAATACTAATTACGGCAACATCCTTCAGCCAAAATATTTCTGAAAATGAACTGATAACAATGGCTTTAAAAAACAGCCATAATTTATCTGCTTCCAGTTTATATATCAAACAACAAAAACAACTATTGGGTGCAAGTTTTAATTTGCCAAATCCTGAAGTATTTATAGAAAGCCCTACCGGAAATTTTTATACGGGCAGCATTACCCAATCTATTGAATTTCCCTCTGTTTATAGCAAGCAGTACCAACTCCAAAAGCAAAAAATTATTTTTAGCGAAAAAGAAAAAGCAGTTGGTGAAAATGAAATAAAATTTCAGGTAAAACAGCTTTATTTATCCCTGCAATATACAATGGCTTTGCAGCAGCAGCTTTACTTGCAGGATACTATTTACGAACGCATCGGCAATGCCGCAGCAAGGCAATTTGATGCAGGACAGATTGACTATTTACAAAAAATATTTGCAGAAAACAGTTATGCTGATGTACACAATCAATATTTGCAGGCACAACTTACAGGGCTTAATATTGAAAAACAATTACAGTTTATTGCGGGCTATCTCAATAAAATTGTAGTTAATCCAATCACAAGTTCAAGTATTAATTATATAATTCTGGCTGACAGTAATAGCTTATTAACAAGCCCATCATTGGCATTAATTAACCAGTCTATATTAATTGCACAGAAAAATATTTCCTTACAAAATGCAAAAGCATTGCCCGGTCTTGCTTTTGGTTATTTTAACCAGGGTGAAAGAAATACGCCTGTGCAAAACCGTTTTCGTTTTGGTATCACATTACCATTATGGTTTAACCAATATAAGAGCAATATTTCTGCGGCTAAAACGGAGTACGAGATAATCAAACAAAAGGCAGCAGGCTTACAGCAACAGTTTACTCTGCAATATTTGCAGGCTCAAAATGAACAGGCTGTTTATTTGCAGTCGTTGCAATATTATGAAACAAGGGGTTTAAAAAAAGCTGTTGAAATAATAACTACTGCCAAACGGTTTTTTGAGAATGGGGAGAGTGATTACATCAATTATTTACGCAACATTAATGATGCTTATTCCATTCAATTAAAATATTTGGATGTTATAAAAAACTATAAGCAGAGTTTGCTATCTACAAATTTTATAAAAGGAACATTATGATAAAGAGATTATTTTATTTGTTGCTGTTTTCTCCTTTGCTTGTAAAAGGCCATGATGGGGAAGAGCATGGAGATGCAAAAACAGCCAACGCAAAAATGGCAACTTATTTTAGCAATGAAGCTGCGTCAGATTTATACGAATTGCTCGTAAAATACCAGCCGTTGAAACCTGGTAAAGAAGCAATACTAAAACTATATATAAGCAATTTTAAAAGCAATGTGCCTGTAGACAGCGTATCTATACAAATTAGTGTTTCGGGCAGTCCAGAAATTAAATTAACGCTAACAAAATTGGATAAAGGCATTTATGAAGTGAAAGGTATCTTCCCAGAAAAAAAATCGTACAATTTAACAGTAAACATTAATTCCCATTTAGGACCGGATCTATTGCTTGTAAGTGGTATTAATGTTGGCAAAGAATTGCCTGTAGAAGCTTCTGCAGATGTGCACACTACACATTGGTACAGCAGCAGTTGGTTTGTTGGAATTATTGGTTTAATAACAGGTTTGGCTATTATGTTTCTGGCCATGAAACGAACCAACAGAAAAGTTGCAACAAGTATAATAATTTTTATTTTTCTATTGCCAACTGCAGTTTATAATTCTGCCAATGCACATGGTGGGGAAGATCATGGTGAAGGTGAAAAAGCGGGTGGTGCCATGTCAAGTACTTTTATAGTTGAGAAAGAGTCTCAATTTCTTTTTAATATCGTTACACAAAAAATTGAAGCAGGTAGTTTTAATCAATCATCGCAATCATTGGGAACTGTTGTAGCTTCTCCACAAGGCAATGCAGTTATTCAGTCGCCACAAACAGGTAAACTCATTTCCATAAGGGTTAATCCGGGACAAGCGGTAGCAGCAGGGCAGGTTATAGCTGTTGTAGAACAGACAATAGATGCTGGTACACAATCAAGCATCATAGCGCAAAACAGCGACTGGAAAGCAAAGCGAAACGAAGTAGAAGCACAATATGAGGCAGCCAAAATTCAATATAACCGCTTAAAATCCATAGAAGATATTGCTGCAAAGAAAGACGTAACTGAGGCAAAAGCAAGATTGCAACAGGCAGAAAAGAACAGGGCATTGTATCAAAATATCCCGTTGCAAAAAGTGCAGGCTGCAAAATATTTTAACCTTATTTCTCCTATAAGTGGCGTAGTGGGCAATTACAATTATGCAGTAGGTTCATTTATTAACAGTGGCGAAACATTGCTGCAGGTAACCAATTTAAATAAAGTATTTGTAGAGGCACAATTGTTTGCCAGTGATGCAGCACAATTAAAAACGGTTGAAAAAATTACTGCATTTTCAAATATTTTAAATGACAGTACACCTTATATTTTAAAATTAATATCAACTGCGCAATCTGTAAA
>JAYVVD010000187.1:0-15459 GCA_043787295.1 Ferruginibacter sp.
GCGAATAGCGAGACTTCAAAAAGAAATTGAAACGAAACAGTTGCAGTTAGACGTTGCCATGAAATTGTATGGCACAGAAGTGCAGGTATCTAAAACGAAAATAAAAACGCAACGGCGGGAACTGATAATCGTTTTGTGGGAAAATTATTCAACCAAAAAACTTGCTAAGCCCGATCAGCGCAGCCTCAAACAAATAATACGGGAACATCTACAATCTTTATTGATGGAACTGGGAGCCGAGCCTGATGCAGTTATTAAAGAAATATTTGAACAACTTGAGGGTGATAATTATGATGAAATGCTGGAGCAGGAAAAAGAAAGGGCTCGTGCGGACATGGCGGAAGAATTGAAAAAAATGAAGGTAGATCTTGCGGATGTTGATATAAATGATGAAGATGCGCTTGCAAAAAAAATCTACGAAACAAAGCGGAAATTATTTGCTGAACAAATTGAAATGAATGATCAATTTGAAAAGCGGCAAGTTCCTAAAACGAAATCTACCAAACAACTTGAGGCTGAAAAATTGCAAAAGGAAGCAGCCGAAATGAAGCAAAAAAACATCAGTACTATTTACAAACAACTTGCAAAACTTTTTCATCCAGACCTGGAGCAGCATGAAGGGCGCAAACTGGAAAAAGAAATTTTAATGAAGGAACTTACTTTGGCTTATGAGGCAAAAAACCTTCATGCTTTGCTTACGCTGGAACTTAGATGGATACACAAAGAAAATGAACATTTAGAAAAGCTTACAGAAGAAAAACTTGCAGTGTATCTGCAAATTTTAAAGGAGCAGGTACAGGAACTGGAGTATGAAAAAAACGAACTTATTCAACATCCACAATACGCAGTCTTATTAGAAGAATTTGGGTGGGGCGTTAAAAGATTTCCGGTGCAGACAGTTCAAAAACATTTAGTAGAAACAGCAGAAAGAGTAGAAACCTTTAAAAATAATATTATAGATTTCAAATCTGATCTCGCATTGCGTCACATTAAGCAAATGATAAAACAATGGAAACAAATGGATGAGGAAGATCAGTTTTTGAGCGATGAGGATATTTTCAGAATCCTTAGTAAAAAGTAAAAAGTAAAAATAAACTTATCTATTTAAATAAACTTAATGGTGATGTAGGAATAGGCCATCTCGCCTTTTTAGAATTTACAGATTCATAGCATTAGTCCTAAAATACAAATTCCCCCCGGAGAACCGGCGGGAATTTTCTTTTAACCCTTAAAACAACCAACATGAAATTAGTTGAGATATGTAATTAAATACGGTAAAAGTTCTATGTTGGTTTTAATAAATTTGTTTATTTTAAACAAGTGCTAAATCAAGCACCTGCGCCATTGTTTTTACATAATGAAATTTCATTCCTTTTATGAACAAAGGGTTAATTTCATTAATATCTTTTTCGTTGAGGTAGCAAATTATTATTTCCTTTATGCCCGATCTTTTTGCTGCGAGTACTTTTTCTTTTATTCCACCTACAGGCAACACTTGGCCACGCAAAGTAATCTCACCCGTCATGGCGAGATATGGTTTTATTTTACGACCGGTAAATGCACTTGCAAGCGCACTCATCATAGTTATGCCTGCACTCGGTCCGTCTTTTGGCGTAGCACCTTCGGGCACGTGTATGTGTACATTTTTCTTTCCAAAAAGTTCAGGATCTATGCCAGCTTTTTTTGCATTTGCCTTTAGCCATGTAAAAGCAGTGGTAGCACTTTCCTTCATTACATTGCCAAGGTTGCCCGTAAGTTGAAGATCGCCTTTGCCATCGCTTAGTTGAGTTTCTATAAATAGAATATCTCCACCTACATACGTCCATGCTAAACCAACAGCCACACCCGGCATACCTGCAGTTTTATATAATTCGTTGCTGTATTTTGTTTTGCCCAATATTTTCTCTACATCGTTATTGGTGATGGTGGCTTTTAATTTGCCCCGCATTACTAGTTCCTTAGCCTGATAGCGCATAATGCTTGCAAGTTGTCTATCCAGTTCCCGTACACCACTTTCTCTTGTATAATCCTCTATTACTTTCTGCAAAACCACATCACTCATTTTAAAGCTTTGAGGCTTTAAACCATGCATTTCTTTTTCTTTTGGCATTAAGTGCCTTTTTGCAATTTCAATTTTTTCTTCTACAGCATAGCCGCTAAGGTCTATAATTTCTAAACGGTCTCTCAGTGCAGGTTGTATGTTGTTTATATTATTAGCTGTTGCTATAAAAAGCACTTTGCTTAAATCATATTCAAGCTCGAGATAGTTGTCGTAAAAAGTATTGTTTTGTTCAGGATCCAACACTTCCAATAATGCAGATGATGGATCCCCTCTCTGGTCTGTACCCACTTTATCTATTTCATCTAAAATCATTACTGGGTTGCCACTTTTTGCTTTACGTATTGATTGTAAAATCCGACCAGGCATAGCACCAATATAGGTTTTACGATGTCCACGTATTTCACTTTCATCGTGCAGGCCTCCCAAACTTAATCGTACGTACTTTCTATTTATAGCTGCTGCTATGCTTTTTCCTAAACTTGTTTTCCCAATTCCCGGAGGTCCTACAAAACAAAGTATCGGACTTTTCATATCGCCTTTTAACTTAAGTACTGCAAGATATTCGAGTATGCGTTCTTTTATTTTGTGCATGCCATAATGATCATGGTCCAGCACCTTTTTTGCTTTCTTTAAATCGTATGAATCATTGGTAAAATCATCCCACGGTAAATCAAGCATTAAATCTAAATGATTGTACACAACTGAATAATCTGGTGTAGATGGATGCATGCGCTCCAATTTTTCAGCGCCTTTTTTAAACATTTCCGCAGCTGCATCAGACCATTTTTTTGACTCTGCTTTTTTCTGCATGTCTTTAATCTCCGCCACATTATCGCCTCCCAATTCATCTTTTATTGCTTTCATTTGCTGCTGCAAAAAATACTCCCGCTGCTGTTTATCAAGCTCTGCACGGGTTTTAGTCGTAACCTTGTTTTTTAGTTCAGCATATTGAAGCTCCGTATGCATCAGGTTCATCAACAATTCAGCACGTTCTTTTAAATCGCTGATCTCCAGCAATTTTTGTTTTTCTTTTAAATCGCTGTTTAAATTGCTGCTTACAAAATGTATCAGAAAAGAAGGATTCTCTATATTTTTTAAAATAATTCCGGCTTCACTTGGTATGTTTGGTGAAAGCCCAATGATTTGTGCAGCGAGGTCTTTTACACTGCCTACCAATGCATCCAAATCTGTATCACCCTTGTGTTTTTCTTCATCCAATATTTTAATTTTGGCTTTAAAATATGGCTCTTCCGAAGTAATTTCCTGCAACTCAAATCTTTTGCGACCTTGTATAATAATAGTGGTGCCACCATCAGGCATTTTTATCAACTTCACCAATTTTGCCACGGTGCCAATTTTTTCAAGGTCAGCAATTTGAGGCTCCTCAATATTGCTGTCTTTTTGCGCAACCACACCTACCATTTTGTCAGCCTTATAAGCGTCCGTTACGGCCTTAATACTCTTATCTCTGCCAACAGTTATTGGTATAACTACACCCGGAAAAAGTACTGTATTTCTTAATGGAAGTATCGGTAATTCATCTGGAAGCTTGTTGTCATCGCCGTTTCCGTCTTCATCTTCTGTAAGTGGTATAATTGGCATAAACTCCATATCATCATCATGCCCTTGTAAAAAAAAGTTCTTAATCATCAAATAAATTTAGTTCGTCAATTTGGCAAAAGTAGTGGGTATAAACCGTAAAGTTTTGCGAATCCCTATAAAGGCAAGATCAATGCCATTTAATAACATCCGATATAATAAAAAATAGTGATTGTTGGAGCTATGTATTAATGAACATTATTCAACATTCATCCAAGCTACGCCTAAGCATTGTCAAAGAATTGAACTTACAACCACAGATGTCGAAAATATAACATAAAGAGTTAAAACGATCAAAACGCACCAAAGTTTTATAATGCGCAAATGGTATAAAATAAAATCTCACTTAAAATTTTATCAGATTTACCTGCCACTTCAATAATTTCTGCAATATTTACCGGCTTAAGATTATCAGGATCACACTCATCTGTAATTACACTTATGGCAGCACATTTAATACCGGTCTGGTTTGCCACAATAACTTCAGGTACAGTACTCATTCCTACCATATCTGCTCCGGTAGATCTTAGCCACCTGTACTCCGCCTTTGTTTCTAAATTTGGTCCCATTACTGCAGCATAGGTTCCTCTTTTTAATACGATATTTTGTTGCAAAGCAGCATATGTAATTCGTTCCATAAGGTCTTCATCGTAAGGCGCACACATATCTACAAAGCACTCACCAAGTGCTGCATCATTTAAGCCACGTAAAGGATTGTCGGGTAAAAAATTTAAATGATCATCAATTAAAACCAGCGAACCTTTTTTATGATCGAGGTTAATTCCGCCTGCCGCATTGCTTAAAAATAAATGTCGCACGCCTAGTGCTTTCATAACTCTTATGGGGAAAGTTATTTGTTGCATGCTGTAACCCTCATAATAATGAAACCGACCCTGCATAGCAATTATATTTTTGTTTCCTACTTGGCCAAAAATTAAATTTCCCTTGTGAAACTCAACTGTAGAAACAGGAAAATTAGGTATTTCATTATAAGGTAATATAAGTTGGTTTTCTATTTTGTTTACAAAAGCGCCAAGCCCTGTTCCAAGCACAATCCCTATTGTAGATTTTGCTTTTATAATGGCTTGTAAAAATGTAGTTGTTTCTGTAATTTTATTTAAAAGCATTATAGGTAATTGATGTGTATATAAAATCTAATAAAATAAAATTACGTAAATTCATTTTTAAAAGTTTAAACACTGATAATAAAATAAATTCATGGATAGTAATTATTACAAAGAAGAAGATTTAGGCAAATTTGGAAAAATAGCAGACTTTCAAAAACCAATGGCTGATAAATTTTTTGGTTGGTACGGAGAAGTATTTGCTGAAGGACAATTAACTGCACGAGAGAAATCTTTAATAGCACTTGCAGTTGCGCATGCCGTGCAATGCCCTTATTGTATAGATGCATACAGCAACGATGCTTTTGAAAAAGGATGGAGCGAAGCTCAAATGATGGAGGCGGTTCACGTAGCTGCTGCAATACGAGGTGGTGCTACTTTAGTGCATGGCGTGCAAATGATGAATAAGGTAAAAGAGATTGGAATGTAGATAAAAGATGAGATACAAAAGTTAGATCCAATCGTTATTAAATATTATATAATTCAGTAAAGTTCTTTTAAATAAATAAATGAAATCATTAAAAGCACAGCATAGCAAATTAGCAGATGCATATGAGCAAATTGATATCTTAGAACATGGAGAAAATCATGAGGATGATTACAGAATTGTTCCCTTTCAGCAAAAATTGGAAGAAATTAATTTGTATCCTCTAAAACCCATTTCATTGCAGGTTTTTCAAATTAATGTTGGCAAAATGTGTAATCAAGTTTGTAAACATTGCCATGTAGATGCAGGACCTGACAGAAAAGAAATTATGACCAGGGAAACAATGCAGGAATGTATAGAAGTCATAAAAAATAATCACACTTTTACAACGATAGATTTAACTGGCGGTGCGCCTGAAATGAACTCGGATTTTAGATGGTTTGTTGGAGAAATTAAAAAAGCAAATTCAGCTATAAAAATAATTGTGCGTTGTAATCTTACAATCATAAGAGCCAATAAAAAATATTATGATTTGCCAGAATTTTACAAATTGCACAATATAGAAGTGGTTTCTTCGCTGCCATTTTATTCTGCAGAAAGAACAGATAAACAACGAGGAGACGGAGTGTTTGAAGATAGTATTAAAGCCCTTAAAATGTTGAACGAAGTTGGTTATGGTATTGAAGGTAGTGGTCTTATTTTAAATCTTGTATATAATCCCGCCGGCGCATTCTTACCGCCATCTCAAACATCGCTGCAACAGGAATTTAAAACTGCCCTTAAAAAAGATTTTAATATCACTTTTAATGATTTGTTTGCTATTACAAACTTGCCCGTGAGCAGGTATTTAGATTATTTATTGCAAAGTGGAAATTATGAAAAGTATATGGAAAAGCTGATAAATGCTTTTAACTCTGTAGCGGCAGAAAATGTAATGTGTCGTACTACTCTCTCTATAGGTTGGGATGGATACATTTATGATTGTGATTTTAACCAGATGCTGGAGCTAAAAGTAGATTGTGTAAGCAAGCATATTTCTCAGTTTAATAGTGATGCTTTACAGAAAAGAACTATTGTGGTGAACCAACATTGCTTTGGCTGTACTGCAGGTGCAGGTAGTAGTTGCGGTGGAACGGTGGCTGAATAATTAGTATGAATAAATAAAATAAAATGTTGGTTTTTTAAAGTTATGTCTTAGCAATTTCACAAATGCAAAACCTTTTTGAAAGATTTAACGTACCTAAACATTAAACCAATTACCTGAAGCAACAAACAGCCATACTCATATTTAGCAGATCTGCCATTGCAGAAAGCAGTGTAAAAAAATTACACAGCAATGCTGAACAAAACCTGTTGCTGCACCAGGCTTTGTATGATAATACAATGTTGGCTGTAAAAGCTACAGGCTTACCCTTTATCTTGGTTGACGAAGCTTTACAAAAAGGAAATAATTTTGGAGAAAAATATTGTAATGCATTAGAGCATTGTTTTAATAAAGGGTTTAAAAAAATAATTTCAATTGGTACAGATTGCGCCACACTTACAACAGAGATTTTATTAAATGCAAACTTATCTTCATGCAGCAAAAACCTTATAGGTGCTGATAACAATGGCGGATTTTATTTATTTGCTTTACACAAAAAAAATTATAACCGTCAGCATTATTCATCATTTTGTTGGTGTACTAACAATCTATTAAAAGATATTTTTTCTTTTTTTAAAAATAATAATTTATCCAAACCCACCCTTATTCAAATTGAAAACGATATCAATTCAGGAATTGATTTCGTTAAGGTTATAAAAGAAAAAAATGCTTCTGCATTTATTAAATTGTTGTTTCAATTATTTAATAAAATAAATATTGAAATTAATTTTTCCTTTCTAAAAATTATCAACTTTTCACTGCATACTTTTTCATTAAGAGGTCCTCCCTCCATGGTTGCGGTTACCCTTTAATTTTTTATTTTCTTAATTTTTGATTCTACTTTTTGAACCAGTATAATCTTTAATGAACTCATTTTACATGCGCCATTTTTTTTGTTTAACACTATTTTTGTTTCTTATAATTACTGTCGGTTTTTCACAGATAACTACAGCAGGTTTTAAAGGTAATGTGTATGATGAGAATAATAAGCCTTTATCAAAAGCCACTGTAGAAGCCACGCTCGTATCAACTGGAGAAAAATATATCGGCACCACACAAGCAAATGGGAATTTTATTTTGCCTAATATAAAAAGTGGTGGTCCATACTCAATTATCTGTACCTACACAGGATATTTTACAGAAAAATTTAGTGACATACAACTTACGCTTGGTAATTATTTTATTCAAAATTTCATTTTAAAAATTGCAGAAAAGCAGGAAGAAGCTGTAACCGTTTCAGCTGGAAAAAATAATATTTTTAATAAAAAAAGAAATGGTGCTGCTACAAATATTAACGCAGAACAATTAAAGAATTTGCCTACCATTAACAGAAGCCTTCAAGATTTTATAAAATTATCACCGCAAGCAAACGGTAACAGTTTTGCCGGAAGTAATTACAGGTACAATAATTTAAGTATTGATGGTGCAGCGTTAAATGATGCATTTGGTTTTACCGAACCCGCAAGTGGCGCCGGCGGCTCACAGGCTACAGGCACACCTGGCAGCCTTGCACGTACTCAACCAATAAGTTTAGAAACAATACAGGAAATACAGGTGGCAGTTTCTCCCTTTACCGTAACTGCCGGAAATTTTACAGGTGGTAGTGTTAATGCTGTTACTAAAAGTGGTACGAATACTACAAAAGGCTCTGTTTTCTTTAGTGGTCGCAACCAATTGTTAACCGGCAAAAGTGCAGATGCTGCAAGGACAAAAATTGAAAAATATTACGATTATCAAACTGGTTTTGGAATGGGTGGTGCTATTAAACAAAATAAATTATTTTATTTTACATCTATAGAAATTGGAAGAAAAAGTGAACCGGTTTTGTTTGCACCCGGTACAAGTGGAGCAGTAATACCGCAAGATGTAGCAAAAAGTATTTTAGATACGTTGGCTAAAAGATATGGATATAATAGCGGGACTTATGGCGATATAAATACAGCTACCAACAGTAATAAATTTTTTGGAAGACTCGATTGGAATATCAGCAAAATTCACAAATTACAGATAAGAAATAATTATGTAAATGCTTTTAGTGATTATTTAGAACGTGGTGCAAATTCTTTAAATTTTGAAAGCCAGGGCTATCGTCATTTAAGCAAAACAAATAGTACCGTGCTGGAATTTAAAAGTAATTTTTCCAATAAAATTTCTAATAATTTAATCATCGGTTACACTACTGTAAACGATAAAAGAGAAATTGCCGGAGCTATTTTTCCTCACATAGAAATTACTTACAACACAGCCAATGTTATTTTTGCAGGCGCATACAGAGAAGCAGCTGTATATGGTTTAAAACTAAAAACATTTGAGGCTACAGATAATGTTGTTCTTTACAAAAATAAACATACAATAACCCTTGGTAGCCATAACGAAATATATGACGTTGATTATAGGTTTTTAACTGCTTACAATGGAAGATGGGCATATAGCAGTCCTGCAAGTTTTTTTGCCGATAAACCATCCCGTATTCGTGGGGTCTATAATACAACTAACAACGATTATGAATTTAATAGAAATAATCCTTCAGCAAAATTTAGAGTACTTCTACTTGGTTCTTATCTACAGGATGAGTGGGCTATAACAAAACATTTCAACATAACTGCAGGTATTCGTTTTGATTTTACAGTTCAACCAAATCAGGAATCACCAAATCCAAAAGTAACATCATTAAAAGAATTTAATCAATATCAAAATAAATTATCTAATACGCCACAACTTGCTCCACGCTTAGGTTTTAATTGGGATGTGTTGCATAATAACAGCTTGCAGTTGCGGGGTGGTCTGGGCATTTTTAATGGTCGCCTTCCATTAAACTGGCTGGCTTATCCTTATTACAATGATGGTTTTACTTACGGCAATGTTGATTATAGACCGGGCGGTGCAATTGTTCCGTTAAACAAAGATTTGTCACAAATAGCAGCTACATATCAACCAAATATTACCGAAATTAATTTGTTGGATAATAATTTTAAACTGCCGCAAGTATTAAGAAGCAGTTTGGGTATAGATGTAAAAACGAATAATAACTGGACATTTACGCTGGAAGGTATTTATACAAAAACATTAAACGATGTGTTGTATAAAACTATTAATTTAAAGGACAGCACCGCAACATTATCAGGTAGTGGAGATAACAGACCGGTTTATCTTGGAAGCGGAAACCAACAAAAAATTGGGACCGCTTTTACGAATGTTTTTTTACTAACGAATACAAATGAAGGAAACAAATACGCATTGTCTGCAAGTGCTGCAAAAAATATTACACCAAGTCTTAATATTAGATTTTCCTATACGTATGGTGTAAGCAAAGATATTGCTAACGGTGTAAGAAATTCTCCTCAGGCAAATTGGGAATTTAATCAGACGATCTTACCAAATAATCCCAAGCTTTCCAATTCAAATTTTGATATTCGAAACCGCTTATTAGCGTTGGTTACAAAACAATTTAACCGAAAAAAATCGCAAACAGCATTTACTTTTATTTACAATGCACAAAGTGGTAGCCCGTTTAGCTTCGTTTACATAGGAGATGTAAACAGAGATGGATCGCCAAACAATGATTTGATATATATACCAAAAAGTCAGGCAGATGCTAATTTAATCGATATAAAAGATGTAACAGGTAATGTAACTGTAACCGCAGCCCAGCAATGGGAAAACTTGAATAACTACATCAACAGCGATAAATATCTCCGAACAAAAAAAGGTTCCTATGCTGAACGAAATGGTGCACGTACACCTTGGAACCAAGAACTGGATTGTAAAGTGAGTCATACTTTTCTTCTCAATAACAAGCAAAGTGTTTCACTGTCTTTGGATATTTTTAATCTATCAAACCTCATAAACCGTAATTGGGGAAAACAATATTTTGTGCCCAATTTATTAAACGGAAATTACCAGCTTATTACATTGCAAAATATTACTAACAGTACAAAACCAAATTTTATATTTAATAATCCAGTAAATACGCCTTGGCAAATAGATCCTATAACATCCCGAGTACAGGGGCAATTAAGTGTGCGGTATAATTTTTAATATGATTTTATTATTAATTATATCTGTTTTTTTGCTTGCTTACGTAAATGGTGCAAATGATAATTTTAAAGGTGTTGCTACTTTGTGGAGTAGTAAAGTTTTGTCTTATAATCAGGCAATTACACTTACTACTGTTGCTACATTTTTGGGGTCAGTTACAGCGCTGTTTTTTGTTACAGCTCTGCTAAAAAATTTTTCGGGTAAAGGATTAGTGCCGGATGAAATTATAAGTGGACTTCCATTTATTTTATCTGTAGCTGTAGGTGCAGCTTTTACTGTTTTACTTGCTACAAAATTTGGTTTTCCTGTTTCCACTACACATGCATTGGTAGGTGGTTTGGTTGGTGCCGGTATTATGTCCGTAGGTACATTAATACATTTTAAAACATTAGGTATAACTTTTCTGTTGCCATTAATTTTAAGCCCAATAGTTGCAACAGCTTTAAGTATTCCATTGTATATCCTTTTAAAAAAAATTGATGCTACAAATGATAAAATGGAAAATAACATTCATATATTTTCTGCAGGAATAGTATGTTTTTCACGAGGGTTGAATGATACCCCAAAAATTGTATCTCTTTTATTGATAAGTCAGTATTTTGAAATGAAATATAATTTTTTACTTATAGGGTTGGTTATGGCGATTGGTGGGATCTTAAACGCAAAAAAAGTTGCTAATACAATGGCTCATAAATTAGCGGTACTTTCGCCCCAGCAAGGCTTGGCTGCTAATGCTGTTACTGGTTTATTGGTAATTAGTGCAAGTGTATTTGGTTTGCCAGTGTCTACCACGCATGTTTCTGTAGGTGCCATTTTTGGAGTAGGTACTGTAGAAAAAAATGCTAATACCAAAGAACTTTTTAAAATTCTTTTATCGTGGTTGTTAACTTTACCAATTGCGATAATCAGTGCATTAATTTCATACTATTTTATAATTTTCATAAATAAATAAATAAAAAAAATGAGCATAAGTTATTTAGAAATTACCAAAGATGTATATAAAGCTGCAGCAGAAACACCCGATGTTGGATTGTGCTGTACAACAACGCCAATGTGGCAATTGCCTGGTTTGGATATGCCGGTAATAATGCAACAAATGAATTATGGTTGTGGAAGTACCGTAAACCCACGTGACCTTGTGAGAGATCCTAAAATTTTATATGTAGGTGTAGGCGGCGGAATGGAATTATTACAGTTTGCATATTTTAGCCGGCAAAAAGGTGGAGTTGTAGGTGTAGATGTAGTAGATGAAATGCTTGCAGCAAGTGAGCGCAATTTTGATGAAGCAGAAAAACTAAACCCATGGTTTAAAAAAGAATTTGTGGATCTTAGAAAAGGAGATGCACTTAGTTTACCGGTAGAAGATAATACGATTGATGTAGCGGCACAAAATTGTTTGTTTAATATTTTTAAACAGGATGAACTGAAAAAAGCATTGAGTGAAATGTACCGTGTATTAAAACCAAGAGGAAGATTGGTGATGAGCGATCCTACCTGCGAAACAGAAATGCCGGAATCGTTAAGAGAAGATGAACGCCTTCGTGCATTGTGCCTCAGCGGTTCGTTGCCATTAAAGGAGTACATAAAAATGATAACAGATATTGGGTTTGGTACCGTAGAAATCAGGGCAAAACGTGCTTACAGAATCTTAGATCCTGTAAATTATGCAACCGATAAATTAATATATATTGAAAGTGTAGAAGTATGCGCCATCAAAGATCCTATGCCTGCAGATGGACCTTGTGTATTTACAGGTAAGACTGCTATTTATTATGGAACCGATGTATGTTTTGATGATGACAATGGCCATGTATTGATGCCTAACCAACCACTGGCAATTTGCGATAAAACGGCAAACGTATTGCAGTCTTTAAACAGAAAAGATATATTTATTTCTGATAGTACTTTTTTTTATGATGGCGGCGGTTGCTGCTAAAAAATAATATTTACAATATCCCTTTACACATGTTTGTAAAGGGATATTTTCCATCATTAATTGCGGGAGTTTAGTGTTGCTGATTTGATAATAATAGCCTGTACTTTTAAAACTAACGTATAAGTTATTTTGTAAGTAAAGCTGAAAAAAGATAAACCAATGAAAGGCTGCCCGATAGCAGCGTAAAGCCCACAGCGCAGCCTTTTGGCAAGCGAGGACTTGCAGCGGATAGCGGGTTTAAATGCTTAGCTACGAACAAATAGTGACAGCCCCAAAATAAAATTAATGCTCAAACAAACTGGCTATACCAAAAGCGGCAGCAGCTGCAATTGCACCAATTAGTGTTACCCTTATAGCACCCCAAATTGGATTAACGCCCGTCATTTTGCTTTTAAAGAAACCAAAAATAAAAAGACATATGAGTGTAGCTATTACAGAATAATGAAGTGCTTCTTTTGAATCTGTTATAAAAAAATACGGGCTTAGTGGAATGATGCCACCAACTATGTATGAAATGCCTATATTTAATGCAGATTTTGTTGCTCGTTTTGGATCGGGCTTATCTAAACCAAGTTCATATTTCATCATAAATTCTACCCAGCGGTCTTTGTCTCTTGCTATTTCTTCGGTTGCCCGTTCTTGTATCTCCTTGCTTAGCCCAATATTGGCAAAAAATTCTTTTGTTTCTTCTATCTCCATGTGGCGCACAGTTTCTACTTCGTTGTGTTCTCTTTTTTCCTCATTAATGTAATGATCCTGTTCTGTTTTGCCGGATAAATAACCGCCCAATCCCATGGCAATACTGCCCGCTGCTATTTCTGCAATTCCCGCAATTACTATGATGCTACTATTGCTAACTGCACCGCTTAAACCCGCTGCCAGTGCAAATGGTACAGTAAGTCCATCGCTCATGCCAATAACAATATCCCGCAAAAAGTCGGAACTTCGCATGTGTTGTTCCTTGTGATTACTATGATGAAGATGTGTGTCCATTTTTTATGCTAATATATGAAGGCTTTGTTGAATGATATTTACTGCATATGTAATTTCTTCTTTGTTAATTAAAAGAGGTGGAGCAAATCGGATCTTATCACCATGTGTTGGTTTTGCCAGTAACCCGTTTTGTTTCATTTCCATACAAAGATCCCACGCTGCATCTTTGTTGTGATGTTTAATTACTATGGCATTTAATAATCCTTTTCCTCTTATTATTTTTATATATGGCGATTCAATTTCGTGTAATGCAGATCTAAATATTTCGCCCATTAACTCTGCATTCTCTGCCATCTTTTCATCTTTTAAAACCTTTAACGATGCAACCGCCACTGCACATGCAAGCGGATTGCCGCCATAAGTGCTACCATGTTCTCCGGGTTTTATGGTCATCATTATTTCGTCATCACACAATACTGCACTTATGGGTAAAGTGCCACCGCTTAAAGCTTTGCCTAATATTAAAATATCAGGACGTATATCTTCATGATCGCATGCAAGCATTTTGCCTGTGCGACACAGACCGGTTTGAATTTCGTCTGCAATCATTAATACTTTGTATTCATCACATAATTTTCTAATGCCTTTTATGTAACCTTCATCCGGAACTAAAACACCTGCTTCTCCCTGTATAGGTTCAAACATAAAAGCTGCAACATTTTTATCTTGAAATGCAGTTTCCAATGCTGTGAGATCGTTGTAAGGAACCATATCAAAACCAGGCATAAATGGGCCAAAGTTTGTATAGCTACTTGGGTCGGTAGAGGAGGAGATAGCAGCCAACGTTCTGCCCCAAAAGTTGCCTGCTGCAAAGATAATTTTTGCTTTGTTCGCCTCTATTCCTTTTACAGTGTAGCCCCATCGTCTTGCCAATTTTATGGCTGTTTCGCCACCTTCTACACCTGTGTTCATTGGCAATACTTTATCATACCCAAAATAGTCGGTGACGTATTTTTCATACTCACCCAATAAATTATTATGAAATGCTCTTGATGTAAGCGTGAGGGTTTGCGCCTGTTTTGTAAGAGCTGAAATTATTTTTGGGTGACAATGTCCCTGGTTTACGGCGGAGTAACCACTAAGAAAATCAAAATACATTTTATTATCTACATCCCAAACGTGAATTCCTTTTCCTCTATTTAAAACCACAGGTAACGGATGATAATTGTGTGCGCCATATTTTTCTTCCAGCTCTATAAAATGTTCGCTTTCAGTAGATGCATGAATAGTTTGATTCATGGTAATTTTTTTAATAAATATATTTGAAAATAAGAATCAATGAAATAGCATTGCTAAAATGCAGAAGGAAAGGACAAAATTATCCTCGATGATTAAGCAGATCTAAATGATTGCTAAGAAAAAATGATATTACGGTTGATGTTTTGATGCATCAAAGATAAAGCTTTAAACCAATTGGCAAAAGTAATGTGAAGGGAATTTAATATTTTTTGTATCAATATCGAATGGAAATATCCCAAAAACTGCGCTGCCACTGCCGCTCATGGCGCTGTAAACTGCTCCTTCGTTGTATAATTTTTCTTTAATTTCTTTTATAGCAAAATGCTTTTGAAATACCACTGCTTCAAAATCATTTTTTATGTTCTGCTTCCAAACTGTAATATCCATTTTTATTTTTTCTATCAATTCACCCGCAGGTGAAAAGTTAGGAGCATTTAATTGAGCAAATGCTTCGCCTGTATTTACATGTATGCCGGGGTAAACGATCATAATTTTGTAAACGGATAAATTGATTTTTATTTCCCGTAACACTTCGCCACGACCAGATGCAAAGCATGGTTTATTTATTATAAAAAATGGGCAATCGCTGCCTAACAACAGGGCATATTCTATTAATTTTTCTGTTGAAATATTTAGTAGAAATTTTTTGTTGAGTAGTAATAAAATGGCTGAGGCATCTGCAGAGCCACCGCCCATACCGGCTCCCATGGGAATGTTTTTATGAAGATGTATTTTTAAAGAAGGAAGGTTGAAATCTTTTTTAAGTAAACGAACTGCTTTTACACAAAGGTTATCATCCTCGGATACATTTATTGTATTGCCGGTGGCAGAAAAACTTACATCCGTTGATGCTTCTTTGTTCTCTATAATTTCTACCGCATCTTTTATAGCAACGGG
>JAYVVD010000188.1:0-6514 GCA_043787295.1 Ferruginibacter sp.
AAATAATAATACTACGGCTTGGTCCTTTGACCAGCCGACCCAGCAGTGAACAATGATATGGAAAGAAGTGGATAGAACTAGTTAATCGTTTTGGCGGGCAACATCATAGCTATTTTATGCAAGTGAAGGCGCAAATAATATTGCCCTTGCTTTCTTTAGTTTTAATAGTCTGGCAGAATATGAAAATTATAGAAAACTAATTCTAACGGATGATGAATGTATAGCAACATTTAAAATAGCAAACGATACAAAATGTATTTTAAGTTATGAAAGAACCTTTATAAGACCGGTGTTTGAGTAAAAACTCAAGGTTAGTTCTTCTGTCGTTTTAAAGTAAAATTTCTCAATAAAATTTTGCGGGTATGGTCAATCTCATTGGTTATGGGATGTCAGACTGATGTTTTCGAAGTCAATGCCAAAAATAAGTAGATTAGAATAGAGTTTCGACAGGCTCAACCTGACAACTCATTTACAAACTAAAAGCCCAAGAGCGGCGGGATAGCAGTGGAAATCCTTTTTATATCGCTTCAGCGAATAAAAAGATTGCAACGCATAGCCCGTACAGATGCTCAATATTGCTCCATCAGCCAACCGCCCCAATAAAAAAGCCCGAAATAAATCGGGCTAATCTTTTGTCTTTTGTCTAATATCTTGTGTCTAACATCTCATATCTAACATCTACACATCTATTTTTGCATACTTAGCGTGGCTTTCAATAAACTCACGGCGTGGGGGCACTTCATCACCCATCAGCATGGAGAATACACTATCTGCCGTAGTAAGACTATCAATGGTAACCTGCTTTAAAGTACGAGTGGCAGGATTCATGGTTGTTTCCCACAATTGGTCTGCATTCATCTCACCCAAACCTTTGTAGCGCTGTATGTTTACACTATCATCTTTGCCACCGCCAATACGAATCGTTTCTGCTTTGCGTTCTGCATCATCCCATGCATAAGCCTGCTCTTTTCCTTTTTTTACAAGGTATAAAGGCGGTTGTGCTATGTACACATAACCATTCTCTACAAGCTCCTTCATGTAGCGGAAAATGAATGTCATTATAAGCGTTGCAATGTGGCTGCCATCAACATCGGCATCGGTCATTATTATTAATTTGTGGTAGCGAAGTTTAGAAATATCCAGTGCTTTTGCATCTTCTAATGTTCCAATTTTTACGCCGAGGGCGGTAAACATATTTCGTATTTCCTCGTTGTCGTAAATCTTATGCTCCATGGCTTTTTCTACATTCAGAATTTTACCTCTTAATGGTAGTATTGCCTGAAAACTTCTGTCACGCCCTTGCTTAGCGGTACCCCCTGCCGAATCTCCTTCCACTAAAAACAACTCACAACGGCCGGGATCTTTATCTGAGCAATCTGCCAGCTTACCGGGCAAACCACCACCTACTAAAACCGTTTTACGCTGTACCAATTCTCTTGCACGTTTGGCTGCTGCCCTTGCCTGTGCTGCTAAAATTACTTTCTGTATAATTGTTTTGGCATCTTTAGGGTTTTCTTCCAGATAATTTTCCAAAACACGGCTTAAAGTTGTATCTACAATACCACTTACCTCGTTGTTACCAAGCTTGCTTTTTGTTTGTCCTTCAAATTGTGGCTCGGGCACTTTTACAGAAATAATGGCTGAAATGCCTTCTCTAAAATCATCTCCTTCAATGGCAACTTTTGCTTTTTCAAACATGCCATTCTTTTCGCCGTAGCTTTTAAACACACGGGTAATGCTTCTTCTAAAACCCGCTACGTGTGTACCTCCTTCAATGGTATTAATATTGTTTACATAGCTGAATAAATGCTCGGAGTATCCTGCATTGTAGGTCATGGCAACTTCTACCACCACATTGTTTTTTTCATCGTAACCATCGCAATAAATTACAATGGGAATTAATGGGCTGCGACCAGCTTTTTTATCGAGATATTCCACAAACTCTACAATACCACCTTCGCTGTAAAAAGTTTTGGAATAATATTTTCCATCTTCTTCTTTTTCTCTAAAATCGTTTAAAATAATATTTATTTTTTTATTCAAAAAAGAAAGCTCTCTTAAACGCCCCTCTAAAATATCTCTTTTATATTCAGTAGTTAAAAAAATACTTTTATCGGGCCAAAAGTGAATGTGCGTTCCTGTATGCTCGCTGGTGCCAATTTCTCTTACTGCATATTGCGGAGCACCAATGCAATATTCCTGTTCGTATTTTTTGCCATCTCTGTTTACGGTAGCGATTAATTTTGTGCTTAATGCATTTACACAACTTACCCCTACACCATGCAAACCACCAGACACTTTGTAAGTGTCTTTATCAAATTTACCACCGGCATGTAATACCGTCATTACAATCTCAAGAGCAGATTTATTTTCCTTTGTATTAATTCCTGTCGGAATACCACGCCCATCGTCCTCTACGGATATGGAATTGTCTTCATGGATAATTACGGTAATATTTTTACACCAGCCTGCAAGCGCTTCATCAATAGAATTATCAACCACTTCATAAACCAAGTGGTGAAGACCTTTTTCACCTGTATCTCCAATGTACATACTCGGTCTTAAACGAACTGCTTCTAAACCTTCTAAAACAGTAATACTGTCAGCGCCATAAACGGGCATGACAACTTCTGGTAAAACTTCATTTTCTATACTCATAATGGGTAACAAACTTTATAAATCGAATGGGTGCGAAGTTAAGGAAAACGGATCGTTTTTCAACCTTAAAAAGCTTGTGTTTTAAACCATTATTTGCCTACATACTTTACAGTAAAATAATTGAAAGGGTTAAGCAATATTTTTGTTAGAAATATTCACATCAGGTAATATGTGCGCTGAGATATTTGAGATAAAAAAAATCTGTTTATCTGGTCACCATAACACGGAAATTATTACCTGAGTGCTGGTGTAAGACTTTTCAAAAGCATAATTTGGATTTTATTACAAATTGCAAACGAAAAAAAAGAATTTTATCATTTACGATAAATATATATATTTCAAAGTCATACAAACACAAACTCCTTCACTTGAATACTCTAAATAGGATAAAATAGTGACAATATTTGGAAGGATTTTAATTAATGTTGTAACACTAAATGTTAAAAATAAAAACTTATTTTCTCATCTAACTAATGTTCGTTAGTTTTACATCATGACAATATTGGCACAAGACATATTATCGCTAGCACAGAGACAACCATTTTTACAGGAAGACTTACATCTCTTATACGAAGTAGATCGCAATGTTCCGGGATCTATTCATTATTCTATAAAAAGATACAAGAGGCAGCCTCAGTGGTCAATTGATGATACCGGTATTTTAGAATACATGTATATCACAAACGACGAAGTTTCCAACAATCTTCAACTTAAGTTTTGTTTGAGTGGAAACATTTACTGTGATCAAAAACAAACTGAGTGTGAAAACTGCAAAGGCAACAGTACAAAAAATTGTTCTGACAAAGCTGAAAGTATTGATGTGTTGAGTTTCAGTTTTTCTCCTTCTTATTTGCAGCAGTTCGTAAAAGCCAATAAAAGTTCACCATCTTTTTCAGATAGTGTATTGGCTTTCACACATACAAATTCCTTTAGCAAAATTTTACCTCTTTGCGGTAAAACGAGAATGGCCATTGATGCGCTTTTAAATCATACTTATACAGATACCCATGCAAATATTTTTGTAAATGCGCAAATGCAGATTTTGCTTTTGTATAGCATGGATTGTATGTTGGGCGATAAAGAAGAAGCTACTTTTAGTTGTAAATTTTTATCTAATGAAGCCGACAGAGATAAAATTATTAAAGCAAGAGAAATTTTATTGGAACGCATTGGCGAACCTATTACCATTAAAGCATTGAGCAGAAAAGTAGCAATCAATGAATGTTATCTAAAGAAAGGGTTTAAAGAGATTTTTGGAACCACAATTTTTGATTTTTATCAAAGCCAGAGAATGGAGCATGCAAAATATCTTTTGTACGAGAAAGGTTTGAGTGTAACTGAAGTTTCTCATTTACTTGGATACTCATCAATTTCACATTTTAGTACTGCATTTAAAAAGCAAACTGGTATAAAACCATGCGAGTTGCTGATGCATTAAAATTCTATATAACTTTTTTACGTTAGTTTGTTTAGTTGGAATAATAGATACATAGCCTAGAATTAATTTTCTAGGCTGTTTGTATTTTAAGAACCCCATGTAAAAAAGTTTTAAAATAAAAAACTTTTTAATCTATTTTTCAATTATTGAAATCACGTAATTACGTAATAATGTACCTTTGCGCACAATTTTAAACGAATATTTGATGAGTGTGGGATATAAAACTTACGGACAACTTAACCTTCCATCTATAGGTGAAGAAATACTGAAACAATGGGAATCTACAGAGGCTTTTAAAAAAAGTGTGGGTATTAGAGAAGGTAATATTCCTTTTGTCTTTTATGAAGGTCCGCCAAGTGCCAATGGTTTGCCGGGCATTCACCATGTTATTAGCCGTACCCTTAAAGATATAGTGTGCAGGTATAAAACTATGCAAGGTTTTCAGGTAAAACGAAAAGGTGGCTGGGATACACATGGTTTGCCGATTGAGCTTGGAGTTGAAAAATTATTGGGTATAACAAAGGAAGATATTGGTAAAAAAATATCTGTAGAAGATTACAATAAAAAATGTCGTGAGGTAGTGATGCAGTATAAAGACAAGTGGGATGACATTACTCAAAGAATGGGTTACTGGGTAGATCTTGATAACCCGTATGTAACTTTTGAAAATAATTATATAGAAACATTGTGGTGGTGCCTTAGCCAATTGTATAAAAAAAATTATCTCTACGAAAGTGTGAGTATACAACCTTATTCTCCTGCAGCGGGTACTGGTTTATCCTCCCACGAACTTAACCAACCGGGGACTTACAAAGACGTAAAAGATACAAGTGCAACGATAATGTTTAAGGTAGCAAAAGGGCAGTGGAAAGGAGAAAGTTTTAAAGTAGCAGCAGGATTGGATAATGCAGATGAGGAAATTTTTTTCATGGCATGGACAACTACGCCATGGACACTACCATCAAACCTTGGCTTAACAGTGGGGCCAAATATTGAGTATGTATTTGTTCATACTTTTAACCCATACACCCATTTACCCATTAACGTAATTCTTGCAAAAAATCTTATAGCAAAATATTTTAAAGAAGAAGGAGAAAATGGTGATTTTGAAAATTACTCTGCCGAAAAAAAAATAATTCCTTGGGAAATAATTTCAACTTTTAAAGGCTCGGAATTAGAAGGTATAGAATATGAGCAGCTACTTCCCTTTGAAGCCAATACATATGAAAAAATTGAAGAACTAACGCCGGGTGCAAAACCATTCAGAATAATATTGGGCGATTTTGTAACCACAGAAGATGGTACAGGTGTTGTGCATACTTCGCCAGCCTTTGGGGCAGATGATTATCGTGTAGGTAAAAAAAATAACCTTGGTATTTTAATCTTGGTTGATAAACAAGGAAAATTTATTGATGGCGTTGGTGAATTCAGCAACCGTTATGTAAAAAATTACAAAGACGAACCTGATTATATAGACGTAAACATAGATATTTCCGTAAAACTAAAAAAAGAAAATCGTGCTTTTAAAGTTGAAAAATATGAGCACAATTATCCTCACTGCTGGCGCACCGATAAACCAATTATTTATTATCCGTTAGATGCCTGGTTTATAAAAACAACTGCTGTAAAAGACAGAATGGTGGAACTTAATAAAACCATAAACTGGAAACCTGCAAGTACCGGTACAGGCCGTTTTGGGAACTGGCTGGAAAATATGGTTGATTGGAATTTAAGCCGTTCTCGCTTTTGGGGAACGCCAATGCCGATTTGGAAAACGGAAGATGGGCAAGAAGAAGTATGCATTGGTAGTATAGCTGAACTTAATAATCAAATTAAAAATGCTGCTGATGTATTGGGTGGGGAAACCAACAAACATTATTTACATGAAGGCATACTTGATTTGCATAAGCCATATGTTGATGATATTATTTTAGTTTCACCTTTGGGCAAACCCATGAAACGTGTTGCTGATTTAATAGACGTTTGGTTTGATAGTGGTGCCATGCCCTATGCACAGTGGGGTTTGCCGAATGCCAGCTCAAAAGATTTTGGAGAGTTAAGCACAGAAAACTTTTGGAAGTACCATGCAGCTGATAAGAATTCTCCATTGTTTGGTCAGCCGGAAAATGCAGCTTTCCCTGCAGATTTTATAGCTGAAGGTGTAGACCAGACTCGTGGGTGGTTTTATACTTTGCATGCACTCGGTGCTTTGTTGTTTGATAATGTGGCATATAAAACCGTTGTGAGTAACGGGCTTGTGCTTGATAAGAATGGAGTAAAGATGAGCAAGCGGTTAGGTAATATAGTTGACCCTTTTAAAACAATAGAGAACTACGGTGCAGATGCAACACGGTGGTATTTAATTACCAATGCTTCCCCATGGGACAGTTTAAAATTTGACGAAGAAGGTATTAAGGA
>JAYVVD010000189.1:0-4260 GCA_043787295.1 Ferruginibacter sp.
TATTCTTTTTTGCAGTAATTGTAAAAGATCCCCAAGGAAGAATTATGTATGCACCAGATTTAAAACTGATTTTGAAATAATGGAAATTAAAGTTGCAACTGTACAAGACTTACTAATAATACAAAAGCTTGCAAAAAAGATTTGGCCTGTTTGTTATGCTGAAATTATATCAACTGAGCAAATCAACTACATGCTTAATCTTATTTACAGTCTGGAAGCTTTAAAGCTTCAATACGAAAAAGGACATCAATTTGTTATCGCTTTAAAAGATGATGAGCCTATTGGTTTTGCATCTTATTCAGAAAAATCTACAGAAAAATTCACCGTTAATCGCTTACATAAATTGTATGTACTCACAACGTTACACACAAAAGGCATTGGCAGTTTGATGCTTAATTACATTTGCAGAGAAAGTAAAAAAGCAGGCGCTAATTCTCTGGAATTAAACGTAAATAAAATCAACCCCGCAAAAACTTTTTATGATAAAAAAGGGTTTAGTATTTTAAGAGATGAAGTAATTGATATTGGTAATGGATATGTAATGGATGATTATGTGATGGTGAAGCCATTATAGTTTTTCAGCTTTATCAAAGTAATTTTTGAAAAACATAAGCTGGTAACCCACTGCATTTGCCCAATAATACCAATCATGTTTACCTGGTCTTTCAATATAATCATGGGCAATTTTTAGTTTGGTCATTTTTTCGTGTGTTGCCTTACTCATCGCATAAACAAAATCCTGAATACCACAATCTATAATTATTGCCAACGAATCTTTGGGTTTCTTTTCTATAATATTTAAAACACTAAAATCTTTATAAAAAGCATTATTGGCAGTATACGTTCCAAGCTTTTTATCAACATCATACCCTTTTGTAATGCTTTCAACATTTAATGCCCCACTCATACTTCCACATGCTCCAAAAATTTCTGAATGGCGAAAAGCAATAAATAATGCGCCATGCCCACCCATGCTTAAACCCGCTATGGCTCTGTATTTACGATCTTTTTTAGTTTTATAATTAGCATCTATATACTCCGGAACTTCAAGCGCAACATGGGTTTCATACTTGAATGTTGTATCGACAGGACTATCAAAATACCAACTAGTAGAAGCGCCATCAGGACATACAATCAGTATTTTAAACTGATCTGCATAAGCTTGTATTGCCGGTACTTTTTTTATCCAATTTTCATAATTGCCATAAGCACCATGCAACAAATAAACTACGGCGAAATCTTTTTCTTTTTGGTATGAATCGGGTTTAATGACTACTGCCTTTATGTTTTTATGCATAGCATTGCTGTAAATAGAAACTGTATCAACTGTTGCAAAAGAAACGACACTAAATAAAATAACGAATTGTAAAAGCAAGAATAATTTTATCATTGATACCTTAAAATAAAAGTTTAGAGAAATTAATTTGTTTGCGTTGGATTCTTAATCCACAGCGTAATCAATTTTAGTTGTAATACTTGCAGTCTTGTTTTTTGATGATGTATTTAATGCACCGCCATAGCTATAATCTTCATTACTGTTCTTTCCTGTTATTTGAAAAATACCCATGTTTGCTTTTCTGATAGTACCTAATTTACTACCACTGTTTTTCGCAATTGTCTCTGCACGCTGCTTTGCATCAGCACTCGCCTTAGCAAGTAAATCTAGTTTCAACTCAGATAATTTAGTGTAATAATAAGAAGGTGATGAGGAATTAAATTCAATACCACTTTGAATTAGCTCCGTTACTTCTCTTGAAATCTTTTCCACTTTTTCAATGTTTTTAGAATCTACTGTTACATTTTGTTTCAAATTATATCCGCTAAAATCGCTACCAATAACTTTACCATTTGCATCATATTTAGTATCAAATTCTTTTTCAATATTTATTGCAGAAAATACCATCTCATTTTCTGAAATACCTTTTTGGTTTAAGTAAACTCTAATTTTACTTTCATCTTCTTTTAAAAGAGAATAAGCACTTTTTAAATCCAGCATTTTGCGGCTATAATTTCCTGTCCAAACTATCTGATCGCTCACAAAATCTTTTTCTGCAAGCCCGGTAACACTAATGGTTTCGGCAGATTTAAATTTGTATTTATAAGCAGATCCTAAAATCCAAAAACAAACAATGGCAGTGATCGCAATCACAATCGCAGAAATGTAATTTTTCATAAGAAGTTTTATTAAATGTAAAAGAAACTTTTAATTCGTTCATGTTATTTCTTAATAACGTGAATCAATCCTTAAAATTCGTGTAAACTCTTTTATCATTCATCATGGTTTTAAATGATTTTTTAATACACCAACTGCACGGTATCCTTAATTACACCCATCACAAAAACACTCTGCACATTTCCAATATTTTCTATTTGGCTTAATTTGTTTACATGGAAATTGTAATACGAATCCATATTTTCTTCCACAACTTTAAGCATAAAATCAAACTCACCGCTAATGCTGTAACATTCTATTATTTCATTCATCTCATTTATAGCATTTATAAACTTTGTACCAGCATTTTTACTATGCGCTTTAAGCGATACGTAACAAATGACCATCAGCCCCCGCTTTACTTTACTATGATCCACCAGCGTTACGTATTGTTTTATGACCCCGTCATTTTCCATTCTTTTTATTCGTTCGTGTACGGGTGTAGTGCTCAAATGTATTTTTTCTGAAATTTCTTTCACAGTAATTCTTGCATTTTGTTGCAATAATGCAAGTATGGAGAGATCCTTAGAATCAATTGATAAACTAGTGGTAGTCGTTTGTTCTTTTACTATATCTTTTGCCATGGAAAAATGTATATAAATCCTAAAATAATCATTAAATTTACATCTTTATCCCAAATATTTAATTCAATACAGAATATTTTCCTACATTCTTTACATTCGCATTTCAAAGCTAAATAGAATTTTAATTATAAAATCAGTGTAAAATCAGTTTTAATCTGTGAGCACAATAATTCAACAAAAAATGGAAACAACAATTTTCACCGGAATTGATTTCAGCCTTAAAAACAAGGTTGCCGATATTAGCCTTGCCACTTGGGGTCGCAAAGAAATTTTGCTTGCCGAAGCAGAGATGCCAGGGCTTATGAGTCTTCGTGAAGAATTTGGGGACAGCAAACCTCTTGCAGGCGCACGCATTGCAGGTTGTCTGCACATGACAATTCAAACTGCAGTATTAATTGAAACATTAGCTGCTTTGGGTGCAGAAGTTAAATGGAGTTCTTGCAACATTTTTTCTACACAAGATCAAGCCGCTGCTGCCATTGCTGAAGCTGGTTTCGGCGTATTTGCATGGAAAGGTCAAACACAGGCAGAGTCTGATTGGTGCATTGAGCAGACATTGTTCTTTGGCAGCCCAGACAAACCTTTGAACATGATCTTGGATGATGGTGGCGATTTAACCAACATGGTTTTTGATAAATATCCTGAGTTAATCGGCGGCATTAAAGGCTTAAGTGAAGAAACCACCACAGGTGTACATCGTTTATACGAGCGCATGGCTGCAGGTACTTTGCCTATTCCGGCTATCAATATTAATGACTCCGTTACAAAATCAAAATTTGATAACAAGTATGGCTGTCAGGAATCTTTGGTAGATTCTATCCGCAGAGCAACAGATGTTATGATGGCAGGAAAAGTAGCAGTTGTGGGCGGTTACGGAGATGTAGGAAAAGGATCTGCACAAAGTTTACGTGGTGCAGGTGCAAGAGTTATTGTAACCGAGATTGATCCTATCTGTGCTTTACAGGCTGCAATGGATGGCTTTGAAGTAAAGAAAATGATTGACGCTGTAAAGGAAGCAGATATTATTGTTACTGCATCTGGCTGTAGAGATTTGATTACAGAAAATCATTTCCGCAGCATGAAGGACAAAGCAATTGTTTGTAACATTGGTCACTTTGATATTGAAATAGATATGGCTTGGTTAAATGCAAACTATGGCGCAAGCAAAAACACCATCAAACCACAGGTTGATTTATATACCATCGAAGGAAAAGACATTATCGTTTTGGCAGAAGGTCGTTTGGTAAATTTAGGTTGTGCTACAGGCCACCCGAGTTTTGTAATGAGTAACTCATTCACCAATCAAACCCTTGCACAGCTTGAGCTATGGCAGAACAGTGCTAACTACGAAAATAAAGTTTACGTGTTACCAAAGCATTTAGATGAAAAAGTAGCACGCCTTCACCTTGCAAAAATAAATGTTGTGTTAGATGAATTGACAACTGCACAATCAGAATATTTAGG
>JAYVVD010000190.1:0-5954 GCA_043787295.1 Ferruginibacter sp.
TACTTCTCATAATATTTGCATACATGATCGGTTCTATACCGACGGCTCTTATTATAAGCAGAAAGTTTTTTGGAATTGATATAAGAGAGTACGGAAGCGGTAATATGGGGGCTACCAACACCTTTAGAATATTGGGTTCAAAATACGGAACAATAGTAATGATTTTTGATATTTTAAAAGGAATGGCAGCTGTAGCTTTATATAACTTTCTACCATTTTATTTGCATCAGGGAAGCGGATTGGAAAGAACTAATTTTATGATTGGACTTGGCTTATCTGCTGTTCTAGGTCATGTATTTCCTTTATGGGCTAATTTTAAAGGTGGAAAAGGTGTTGCAACTTTATTCGGAATGATCCTCGCAATTCAACCCGTAATTGCAGGAAGTTGTGTGGCTGTTTTTCTAATTGTACTTTATCTCACCAGATTTGTATCTCTTAGTTCTATATTAGCTGGTTTAATGCTTCCAATTTCAGTATTATGGATATGGAATGAACATGAAATCCTTTACAGAGGTTTCGCTTTGTTTGTTGCTGTTCTTATCATTTTCACCCACCAAAAAAATATCGGTAAATTATTGCGGGGTGTTGAAAGTAGAATTCCAATATTAAAATACAGAGATAAGCGAAAAAATCGCCAAAAATAAATCCTACATCATCTGGTTTAAAAGCTGGTACGGGTATTGTTTAATTTCTTTTAAACTTAAACCCCAAAAAATGAAAAATTTAATTTTACTTTTCTCCGTAACCGTAATGATGGCGGCATGTACTACAAATGCTGTAACAGGGAGAAAGCAACTAAGTCTCATTCCTGAAGAACAATTACAGGCTGATGCAGTTCAACAATATCAAAGTTTCTTATCACAGAGTAAAGTCGTGAGCAGTTCTAATAACAGAGATGCAGAAATGGTGAAAAGAGTAGGGTCAAGAATCGCAAAAGCTATTACTTCTTACTACGGATCTCAGGGCAAAGGAGACGTTCTGGCAGGTTACAATTGGGAATTTAATTTGATAGATAGTAAAGATGCAAATGCTTGGTGTATGCCTGGTGGTAAAGTAGTTGTTTACACGGGTTTATTACCAATCACTCAAAATGAAGCTGCTCTTGCAGTGGTTCTGGGGCATGAAATTACACATGCAGTTGCAAAGCATAGTAATGAAGCCATTAGTAAACAATATCTTTTACAAGGGATTGGTGGTGTGGTTGGTGCTTCAATAGGTAACGAACAAAAAGCTTCAATATTTAATAACGTATTTGGTCTAACATCCGGTGTATATGGTCTAAAAAATTCAAGAAATAATGAATATGAGGCAGATCATTTTGGATTAATATTTTGTGCAATGGCTGGATATAATCCTAATGAGGCAATTAGTTTTTGGAATAGAATGGCATCTGCCAAGGGAGCAAATGGTGCACCTCCTGAATTTTTATCGACTCACCCATCAGATGCTAATCGCATAAGCAGATTGCAAGGTTATATGCCTGAAGCATTGAGCTTTTACAAACCTGTAAAAAAATAAAATATTTAAATAAAAAACTCCTGAATTGCAGGAGTTTTTTATTTAAATATAACTGTGCCCAGTTGTTTTGTAATCAGTTGCTCTTCTAATTTAAGTTCTATGTGGATTTTTAGATACAAGAATTGATTTCCTTCGTCGGTAGCTTTTTCAAGTGCCTTTTGATTTTCATCAATAACTTTTTTGATTTTCCTAAGTTTAAAATATGCTAATGTCGAAATTACTTCCTCTTTAAATAAATCATCTCTGGTTAAAATATCTCCTTCCAAATGTTCCCTCCATCTGGCGCTGATTTCAGTTTGTGTATCCATTAAACTTATGACAAGCCTGCTTACCATTTCATCTTCATAATATAAAAAATCATTTTTTGTTGGTTTTTCTCCTTTGTCAAACAAGTTTCTGTAACTACTAATAATTTCAACCAACACCGGATTTTCAATCATTGCAACTAAATCATTTTCATCCATTTGTTCAAAAATGTATTCAGCTACATTAATCTCTTCATTCCATTTTTTTAACCCAAATTCCAACAAACTTCTTACAATTGCACGTTCTTGAAATTCGTCTTTTTTAAATAAAGAATCAACTTTATCTTCTTCTTCTGTTTGTGCTTTGGAAGCTGAAGTTTCTTCATTTTTTAAAATTGTATTTGTTTGATCCTTACTATCTTCTTTCTGTATTTTTTCTCTAATAAACTTATTTACGAGGTCGTTTAACCCGGCTTCATCAATCTTTAGCAATTCAGCAACCTGCTGTATGTAATCCTGTCTTTTTGTAAAATGTTCCGCCTTTGTAATTTTTGAAATAGTTTCTGCAATACGGTTAACAATTGCAGATTTTTTTACAGAATCGGTTCCTGCTTCTTTTAGCGATAACCCCAGTTGAAAGATTACAAAATCTTTTTTATTGGTATCTATAAATGTTTTAAAGGCTGTTGGCCCAATTTTATTTACGTAGCTGTCAGGGTCTTCATTATCTGGTATTAATACGAGTTTTACATTCAACCCTTCCTCTAATGCAAGGTCCATTCCTCTCACAGCGGCTTTTATACCTGCGCCGTCACCATCATAAATAATAGTAAGGTTATTTGTATATTTTTTAATTAAACGAAGCTGATCTGGAGTGAGAGATGTGCCACCGCTCGCAACAACATTTTCAACCCCGGCCTGATGCAAACTCACAACATCTGTGTAACCTTCTACTAGTAAACATTCATCTGCCTTGTCAATTGCCATGCGGGCAAAGTGGGAGCCATATAAAATTTTACTTTTTACATAAATTTCATTTTCGGGGGTATTAATATATTTTGGTGCCTTATCATTTTTCTTAATGAGTCGAGCACCAAATCCTAAAATTTTTCCGCTTTGATTGTGGATAGGAAAAATTATTCTCCCTCTGTAATTATCTCTTAGCTTATCATCTCTGTTAATTACCAATCCACTTTTCTGTAACAGCTCTTTGTTAAACTGAGAAGACATTGCTGCTTTAGCAAATTGATCTCCAGTTTCTGGATTATAACCTATTTGAAATTTTTTTATAATTTCTTCCCTAAAACCTCTTTCTTTTAAATAACTTAATGCAATATCCTGCCCCTCTTCAGATTCAAAAAGTGCTTCTGAAAAAAACTTTTGACCAAAATTATTAATAATAAAAAGGCTGTCTGAAGATTGATGATATAATTTTAATTCGGGAGTCGTTTCTGTTTCTTCAACCTCAATGTTATATTTATTGGCAAGCCATTTAAGTGCTTCTACATAACTGTATTTTTCTAAATCCATCAGAAAACCAATACTGTTGCCACTTTTACCACAACCAAAACATTTATAAATTTCTTTAGCGGGTGAAACGGTAAAAGAAGGGCTTTTTTCGTTGTGAAAAGGACATAATCCTAATAGATTGGAACCACGCCTTTTTAAATTTACAAAGGATCCTACAATCTCTTCAATTTTTATGTTGTTCTGTATATTTTGTATGGTTTCTTTGCTTATCAATTTTATTTTTTAAAAATGTAAGTGAAATTAAAGTTTATCCATGTTATATGCTTAAATCATTTTCACATATAGAACTTGAAGATCTCTGTCAAACTATTTAAAATAAGTATTTTTAAATATAAAATGAGGCGATTTATGATAACTTTTAAAATTATTCAAATAACTTTAATCCTTAAAATTAAAACGGTATTACATGAAAAAATTATGCTTTTTTTCCTTTGTCTTATTTGCTGCTTCAAGCACAATTGCGCAGTCATTGGATGATATTAATAAAATGATGGAAAAGCAACAATATGTTGCCGCAAAAGTTGCTATAGAAAAATACATTTCTGATCCAAAAAATGCTGCGAGTGCTGACGGGTTGTATTATAAAGGAAGAATTTATAACTCTTTGTCCAGAGATACAACTATTGCAAAAGCGGATGCCTATAATTACAAACTCACATCATTTGAAGCTTTCAAAAAAAATCAGCAATTAGATAAACTGGATTATAGAATGAAGGCAGAATTATACAAATCCTACCTTGACCTTTATATAGGATTTTATGATTTGGGTGCTCAGAATTTTAATCTTAAAAATTTCTCTGGTGCTTACAATGCATTTTTAAAATCGCAGGAGATGGAAAATTTTATTTTGTCTAAAAATTATTTATATAACGAAATAAAATTAAATAAGCTGGATACTGCTTTAGTTATGAATATTGCTTCTTCAGCTTTACAAGGGTCTGATACAGCAAATGCTGTGCTTAATTACTTAAGAATAACTGATGCCGGAATTACAGGAAAAGATTATGAAAGAGTTTATGAATATTTAGCCCAATATTACTTTGGCAGAAATGACAATATAACTGCGCAGGCAATTCTTACAAAAGCTAAGACTGCTTACCCTACTAATAATTATTGGAATGCGTTAGAAGTTGAACAACTATCAAAAAGCGGAGATAAAAAAGCTTTGTTTGCCCGATATGATGATATATATAATAAAGATCCCCGTAATTTTGCAAATAGCTACAACTACAGCGTTGAAATGTACAATGCTCTTTGGTCTAATGAAAACAAAACGCCTGACACAACATTATTTTTGAAACTAACTAAAATTTTAAAATCTGCTATTGAAGCAGATGCAGGTATGGATGCTATTATGCTTATGAATAACCATCTATTTAATGTGGCTGCAGATTATAGCACCAAAGCAGCACTTATTAAAGCAGGAAAATTAGTGAAGCCAGATGAATTGAAAAAGAAGAAAGAACTCAATGCCTCTTCGATAAGCTACATGAACGAATTAATACCTTATGGAGAAAAAATGATAAAGTTCTATAACGAAAAAGGAACACTTACAACCAAACAAAAAATAAATTATAAACAAGTTGCCGGTTATTTAAGCGATGCTTATAGAGTTAAAGGAGATATTAAAAAAACAGCAGAATACGATAAAATAATTGAGAGCATCAAGTTTTAAATAATTTCTTATAAAAAAAACGGGAGTTTTACTTCCGTTTTTTTTATAAGAAATATTATTGTCTTTGTATTCTAAAACCACGTTGTCCAGTCATTTCTTTCATAGATTTAATTTCTACATCTTTAGGAATTTCAAATTCTTTATCTGCAATTTCTTTATCAATTTCAATTTTTGTAACCCTTACTTCCATTTTACGGCCACGGGGCATACTACGTTCATACATCATCACAAACCCATCAATTTTATCAAAATGGATATTTCCAGCAGCGCCACCTAAATTTCCAAAGCCACTTGTACCACCAGTTGATGCGACATATAAAAATTTAATGTCAGGAGCATACCAAACCGCAAGGGTATCCTTACTAATTAGTTTGTCTGTAATAATTAATGCTTTTTTGCAGTTATAACCTGCTATTTTCTTAATTTCGTTTACGTACTCGACAGTACTGGAAAAAGCAACAGAACGGGTGCGGGGGTTTATACTGGTATCAGTTTTTGCTCTTTCCTTCATCATACTATCCATTTTTTTTTCCATCTCAGCCTGATCATTATCTGATGAATAAAAGCCTTGTTTGTTACCCATTATTTCAAAAATAGTTGTTGTTATTTTAGTGGAATTGTTTCTATACATGCTGCCTCTAAAAGATTCTGATTTGTAATTTGTTTTTACCAGATTATTTTTAATATAGGTAGTGCTTTTTGTTTCACCGTCACCAAAGTTTCTAAAATTAAAACCGCCACCACCCTGATTTTGTATCTGAGAAACATCTTCCTCATCAGGTGTTATGATATTTGTTGTAGTTAAAATGGTTGCTTGTGTAGTAAGCTTTAACTGGCTTTTGCCCAATACAGAACCGCACATTAAAATTGATAGTAAAAAGAATTTCATTTATATATATTTAAAAGCTAAAAATACAATGACTTTTCAATAATCATAAATATTCATCCTATTTACAGTTTTTTTAACAACAACATTCTAAACTGTA